>JAQGOK010000152.1 GCA_028293645.1 Chthoniobacter sp. | reverse complement strand
GAGAAGCGGGAGGCGCGCCGGGTTCCGAGGATCGATT
The DNA here is from genome assembly GCA_028293645.1 of Chthoniobacter sp. Lineage (GTDB taxonomy): Bacteria > Verrucomicrobiota > Verrucomicrobiia > Chthoniobacterales > Chthoniobacteraceae > Chthoniobacter. The sequence goes on along the minus strand of JAQGOK010000152.1, from coordinate 4,163 downwards.
CGGCCTCGTCAATGAACAGAAAGGGAAGGAATCCCTCGCGCCGCTTTTCCCGCGCGGTGGCGAAGATCTCGCGCACCATACGTTCACTTTCCCCCACCCACATGTTCAGGATCTCCGGCCCCTTGATGTGCATGAAATACTCGCGCATCTCCTCCCCGGTTTGTTGCTGGAGCTGCTGCGTAAGATTGTAGGCGGTCGCCTTGCCGATCAGCGTTTTGCCGCAGCCGGGCGGGCCGTGCAGCAGGAAGCCTTTGGGCGTCGCATGCTGGAACTTGGCAAAGAGTTGCGGATGCAGAAGCGGCAGTTCGATCGCGTCCCGAATGGCGGCGAGCGCCTCCTGCTGGCCCCCCACTTTTTCCCAAGGCAGCTCGGGGACCGTATCGAGAAAGTATTCGTCGCTCTGCGGGCGGGCGAGCACCTCGAGCGCGATCTTGTAATTCGCATCGACGCGCACTTCGTCGCCCGCTTTCAGCTTCTCCTTGAGCAGCAGATCGCTGCGCTCAAGCACCAAAGACTGCACCCCGTGTTCGCTCCCGACGCGCAGGCGATCGGGGCCGAGGACTTCCGTGATCTTCACTACGGGACCACTCCGATCGTAACCGAGATTTCCGACGATCACGTAGGCTTCGTTGACGAGCACCCGGGTGCCGCGGCGCAACGAACTCAGCTCGACGCGTGGATCGCAGTTGCAGAAGTAGTCGGCACCGCCCACGACAATCTGTGCGGTTTCACGATTGGCTGCCGAAAGAAACGTTCCGATACGGTTTGCTGGCGAACTCAGCTTTTTCACCACCTGCTCGTATTTCTCCAACGCCTGCCGCGCGTCGCTAATCATATCCTCGCGCTCCGCCACGTCGGCGCGGAGATCGAGCAACTCGCGCCGCACCAAATCGCCGGGCGGGAGCGAAGCGATCAGCCGTTCCAGGCGTTCCACCGGCGTGAGTGATTCGCCAGCTGAAGTGAAGTCCATCGAGTCTTCGTCCATGAGCGTTGCCACCGACAATACGCTCCATTGCGGTCCTCGCAAACCGCGTGCGGCAGAACGCACCGCTTTTCAAAAATCAGGCAAGTGCCAGTTCCGCTTCGGTCTTTGACGCCAGCACCGGCACGGTCTGACCGACACTCGGCTGAGCGCGAATCTCGGCGATCGCTTCCGCAAGCCGGGTGAAAACGTGATCTGCATGAGCCCGCTTCAAACGCTGCAGCCGGCGGTCGTCTTCGCCCGGTTTTTCGCCCCAGAGGCCCACGACCAGCATGCTGCTGTCGAGGCGCTCGCGCAGCTTTTTACACAGATGCACTGACGAGATCAGCGAACATGCCGGCACCACCGAGATACAGATCAGCGGCGGTTTCGCGCCCGCTGCGTACTCGACCAGTTCGTTGGTCATCAGTTTCGAAGAGAGCGCGTGGGCACGAACTCCCGACTCGCTCAGCAGCCGCGCCAGGATGAGCGAAGCCATCTCGTCACCCTCGTTGCTCGCCGGGAGGCAAAGGACGGTCGCGCTTTCGGGCACAACGGGAGCCGTTTCTCCCAATTCGCCGATCAGTTGCCGAAGCACACGATACATCTCGTGCCGGGTGCTTTCATCGATCGAGTTGTCGCGAAAATCCGACTCGATCAAACGCAACGCGGGCAGCAAGAGATCGTCACTCGCTGCGACGAGGCCGTGCTCTGCGGCGCACTCTTCCACGATCGCCAACGCCTCTTCCGCATCCCCTGCGAGCAGTCGCTGGTAAAAACGATCTTCGGTGGCAATCGGCGGCTTGTCGCCGAGGAGCACATCGAGAAAGGCGAGGCTGGGAATATGTTTTCCGAGCACCGCGATACAGACGGTGAGCGGCGTCGCGAGGAGCAATCCAACGGTTCCCCAGAGCCAGGTCCAGAACACCGCCGACACGATCACGGCCATTGGTGAAAGCCCGGTGCTGGATCCGTAAAGCCACGGCTCCACGACGTTGTTGCTGATCAACTCAATGACCACAAACAGCGCCAGCGTATAAAGCGGAGCGCTCCACGACGGCGAAACCGCGAGCGAAAGCGCGATGGGGAAAGCTGCGGCAATCCACGGACCGATGTACGGAACGAATCTCAAAAGGGTCGCAAGGAAGCCCCATAGAACTGCATTCGGGATGCCGATGATCGCCAGCCCAACTGCCACCGGAACCCCGTAGCTCACGTTGACGATAAGCTGCGCGAGCAGGTAGCGGCTCACTCTTCGAGCCGCGTCATCGAGCGCCTGAGTGGTCACGTAGAGGCGGCCGCGCCCGACCAGGTGGATCATCCGGTCACGCAGATCTTCACGCTCCAGGAGCATGAACACGACGAAGATGATCACAATCGCCGCGGTGCCGAGCGGGCCGAGAAGCGGCGTGACGAAGGTCCGCAAGGTCTCCAGTGGGTTTGAATTATTCTCCACGACCGCCACCGGAACTGGTGGCGCTTTATTCTTCTCCTCGGCCTTTTCCGCTCCTGCGCCAGGTTCTGGAGTAGCAGCCGGATCTGACGGAGCGGCCTCGTCCCGTGGAGGATCTGCCGGATCTGCTTTTTCGGGCTGTGCGCCTGGCGCTGCGGCCTCAGTGTCTTCCTTCGCGATCGCATCGCTAAGGTCTCGCATCGTTTCGGTCGCCTTGGTTAGCGGACTGTTTTTGCCGCTCTTGATCGACGAAACCTTGGCGAGCAGGTTGCTCTTGTAGTCGGGCAACTTATATCCGAGGTCGATCAACTGCCCTACGATTACGTAGCCAATCAGCCCGATTACCAGGAAGGCCAGAGCCGTCGCGGTAAGGACCGAAAGAATGCGACCCATGTGCCAGCGCTCAAACCGCCGGATCAGCGGCGCAAGGAGGAAGCTAATCAGGATCGAGAGCGCCAGCGGCAGTAGAAACTCGCGAGCGAAGTAGAGCCCAGCGACCACCAGCGCGACCGTCAACAAAGGCGCGACCCGCGGACCAGTAGCTTGGTTACTGCCTTTCATGCATCTGCGACTAATCGTTCGCGGCGTCAGACACGGCTGCCAGATGATCGGACGTCGTCCGCCAGATGGACAACCGCTCCGCTCTCATCCGCGGATCGCCCATGTGTCCGAGCGCTTGGCCGCGAGTCGGCTATTTCTTCCCGCCAACCTCTTTTTCCACCTTCTGTACCGCAGCTTCGTGGCCTTTCAAAGTCGGCCCCCAAGTTTCCAACCATTGCTTCAGCTCCGGATCCTGCAACGACTTCGCGGAATCCAAAAGCCGCCCAGTCTTCTTGGTCTCTTTGCCGAGGTCCTTCAGGAACTCTTTGTCGAACTTGTCCGCAGCAACCTTTCCCAACTTTGTGGCATTGGATTGATCCGCTTTGCTGATATCCGGGGTCAATTCTGCACCTTTTGTCTGACTGAGCGTTGCAAATGGAGTCCACGCTTTACCCACGTCGGCAGTGATCGTCTCGCCGAGCTTCTTGACTGCATCGTTCGTCGAGCCCTGCTTGGCCAGACCTGCCAGTTTTTGCTCAACGAGCATTGCCTCGCTCACGTCTTTAAAGAATTTCTTGTCAGCCGGGGCCAGCGGCTTCGGCTTGGCCGCGGATGCAGGTGCAGCGGGAGTCGTTGGTGCGGTTGCTTCCTGCGCGGATGCAAAAACGGGGATGGCGAGCAAGACAGCGGCGAAACGGGCGGACAGGATGAGAGAAGTGGATTTCATGGAGGAAGGTAAATGCGGAAGTCTCCGCAGCAGCACAACGAATCGCAACTCGGGAGATGCCTGCGCGTTGATTCCTGCACGATGGGCGCCGAGGCGCGAATACTCAGCACCGCCCAAGCCACTCAACGTGAGCGCGTCGCGGCCGCGCGTCACCGGCAAACCGCTCGACTCCGCCCGCTCCAGCCTTCAACAATCCGCAGCATGGAAATAGTCAAACAACTGTCGGTATTCCTCGAGAACAAACCCGGAATCCTCGCTGCGGTGTGCGAAGAACTGGCCGTCGCCAAAATCAACATCCTCGCGTTGACGATCTCCGATACGACGGACCACGCCGTTGTCCGGATGGTGCTGAGTGATCCCCGCAAAGCCCTTATCTTGTTCGAAGAACGAGGGGTTCTGGTTGTCGAGAACAACGTTCTCTCAATCGAGAATAGTAACAAGCCGGGGGCCCTGGCAGCCATCGCGCAACGACTCACCAAAGC
>JAQGOK010000103.1 GCA_028293645.1 Chthoniobacter sp. | reverse complement strand
TTGCGCGGATCCCCATACAGCCATTGCACAAAGATTTCCCAAATGCCCCGACCACGGTCGCTGTTGTAGAAGCGGATCTTCCGATCTTCGCCTCCGACCTCCTTCCAATTCGTGATCTCGCCTTCGTAGATTCGCAGCAGTTGCGCACGCGTGAGCGATCGCACGCCGCTCTCCCAGACATCGCGCGGAACGATCACTGCGACGACCTGGACCCCGATTTGAAACTCCTCGAAGCGCCGATCCGGAGCCGCCGCGCGATCCGAAGCGTTCAGCTTGCGGGTGGTCAACGCCACGTCCGCAGCGCGCGCCCCGACCGCGTAAATCGCGGCGGTGCTGCCACCTTCATTGACGATCTTCAATTCAACGCCTTCGTCCCGCAGCGGATTCGCGACGCTGGCTATTGCCTGCGCCACGGCGGGCGAGGCGTGAATCTTGAGCGCATCCGCATGGCCGGTCCCGGAGAGCGCACACAGCAGAGAGCAAAGCAGACGTTTCATTTCACCTCGGGTCCGCGGAGGCGGCGCTCGTTGTCGCGAAGAATGCGAGGACTACAAGTTTGAACTTGAGCATACGAACCGTAGATCGGCTCGATCCGCCGAGCTAGGGCGAAGTCGCCCTGGCAATTGCGCTGCGGAGCGTCGCGAGGGTGAACGGCTTGCTGACGACCAGATCCACCCCCGGCGGCTGTTCGCCCGCGCCGCTCATCAGATCGCCGAATCCGGTAAGCAGAAGCACCGGCTGCTGCGGCTGCAGCTTTTTGATTTCGGCGGCGAGCGCATCGCCGTTCATCTCCGGCATCGCGCGGTCGGTCATCACCAGATCGAAGGGACCTTCCGCTTTGAATTTCTCGAGACCTTCGCGCCCGTTCGAAGCCGTCACCACACGATGCGAATCCTCGGCGAGATAAACCCCGACCACTTCGCGAACGAGCGGTTCATCTTCAACCACCAGGATGCGCAGCGATGAGCTGGGAGGCGGGGCAGGCTTGGGAGCTTCGGGAGGTTTAACGTTGCGATCGAGTGGGAGAGAAACCGAAACACTGGTGCCTCGACCGAGCTCGGATTGGATGTCGATCTGCCCGTCGTGCCGACGCACGATGCCGTAAACGCTGCCGAGCCCGAGTCCCGTGCCTTCCTGCTCTTTGGTCGAGAAAAACGGCTCAAGACAGCGCTGCCGCACCTCATCGCTCATGCCGATCCCGTCGTCCGTCACCGTCACGACGACCCAACGGCCCTGCACTTCCGTGCGGATCGTGATGGTGCCGCGCTTCGGGATCGCATCGATCGCGTTGAAAACGAGGTTCACCAAGGCTTCGCGGATCTCGGATTCATTTCCGGGCACGGTCGGCACGTTGCCCATCTCGGTTCGAAAATCGATGGTGATTCCGGCCGCGAGCGCCTGCCCTTTCCACCGCGGCTGCGTCATCGAAATGACCTGCAGCACGACATCATTGAGCACCACCGGCGTGAAGACTTCGCCTTCATCCCGATAGCGATAGAACTCACGCAGGCGGGCCACCACCTTGGCGCTGTCCTTGGCCGCGTCGTGAATCATTTCCAGGTATCCGCGCGTCCGCACCGGATCGCGCAGCGTCTCCGGCTTCATCAGCAGGAGTTCGCTGAAACCGAGAATCGGCGCCAGGGCATTATTGAAATCGTGCGCGATACCGTTCGCCATGCGCCCCAGTGCATGCATCCGCTCGCGTTGGATGACCTCGACCTGCGTCGTCTTGAGCTGGGCCAGCGCGGCTGCGAGCTGACGGTTGCTGTCCATCAACGCGTCCTCCGCACGGCGGCGATCGGAGATCTCGTGCTGCAGCTCCTGGTTGGTCTGTTGCAAAGCCTGCGTGCGTTCGCGGACGCGTTGCTCGAGCGTCTCGTTCGTTCGCCGGACCTGCTGCTGACCGCGTTTGCGCTCGATGGCGTATTGCGCCGCCCGAATGAGCAGGTGGTTATCAACGTGCCCTTTGACCAAATAATCCTGTGCACCGAGTTGCACCGTCTCGATCGCCAGCGCCACATCCTGCGTTCCGCTGAGAACCACCAATGCAACCTCCGGCGCGGCTTCCATGATCCGGATAAACGTCTCGAGCCCATCGCTGTCAGGCAGCGTGAGATCGAGCAAAATCAAATCGGGAGGCGGGCCCGTCAGCCGCGCGATGGCAGCATTGAGCGAAGACACATGCTCGACCGTGAAGGTCGCCTCCACCGCGGTGCCGAGCAGTTTCCGCAGGAAGGCCACGTAGTCCTCACTATCCTCGATGAGAAGAATGTGGATCGGGCCGCGATCAAACATGGTGTGGCAATGAGTCCAAATGCGAATACCTCCGCGGGAAGTAGGAAGGAGTCGCGAGGATGTTGATCGGGGTGGGGGTGGGTTGCACGCTTTATAGAAGGTTGAAGCGCCGCTAATCCGCTCGAATCAACGGCTCGCCACCGGGCGCGAGCAGCCGCTGCACTTCCATCCCTACCATGCAGACATCATCGCCGAACTCACCGGTTGCAGAGAAGCTGCGGACTTCGTCGAGCGTCTCCTTCAAGATCTGTTCGGCGGTGCGCTGCATCCGATGTTCCACTGCGTGGTAGAGCAGCGATTGATCGTAAAGTTCGCCGCGGGGACCCTCGAGTTCGTAAACGCCGTCGGTGAAGAGCAGCACCAGATCATGACGCGACAGCGACGTCTCGTGCGCCTGGTAAACGGAATCTTCAAACACACCGAGCGCCGGGCCGGAGCGTGATTTTTCCGCACCGAGCACTTCCATTCGCTTGGCGCTGCGCCGCACGAGGAGCGGCCGTGGATGGCCGGCATTCGCGTACCGTAACGTGCCGGTGACGAGATCCAACACGAGATAGAATGCCGAGGTGAACATCGGACTGTTTGATCGGCGGAGGATCGAAAAGAGCCCCGCGTTCATCGCAGTCAGGAACTGCGCGGGATCTTCCGCCAGCGATTGCAGTTCCTCAACGAGCGTCCGCTGAATGGCCGTGACCAGCGCGGCACGCACGCCGTGCCCCATCACGTCGCAAATGAAGACGCCCGCCACCGTGTCGGAGATCGGCTGCACATGGAAAAAATCGCCGCCGAGCGTGGTCGTCGGGAGGTACTGGCTCACGAAGCGCAACGCGGTTTCATGCGGTTCCGCTTTGCGCGGAAAGGTCGGGAACTGCTGGGTGAGAAACGCCTGCTGAACCTCACGCGCCATCTTGAGGTCCTCCTCCATCTCCGCGTTTTTCTCGCGCAGTTCTTCTGTGTAACTGGCGAGCTGTTGCTCCGCGTTTTTCCGCGCCGTGATATCGCGACCGATGCCCACAATCCCGATGATTGCTCCGTGCCCATCCCGCAGCGGAACCTTGGTGGTGGAGAGCCAGCGCACCGGGCCGAGGCCGGCGCCCACCGACTCATGGCGATTCACGATCGGCAGCCCCGTCCGCATCACTTCCCGATCATCGGCGGTGAAACCCTGCGCGATTTCCTCGGGAAAGAAGTCGAACGAAGTTTTCCCGACGATCGCATCTGGCGAGGTCAGACCCAGCTGACGTGTATGCGCTAGATTGCCGAGGAGGTAGCGGCCCTCTGCGTCTTTGACGTAGATGGAATCGAGCAGGTTATCGACGACACTGCGCAACAGGCCGCGCTCGTCGTCGAGCGCTTCATCTGCCGCCGCGCGCTTCACCGCATAACGGATCGCCCGAACCAGCAAGGCGGCATCGAAGCGGCCTTTGACCAGGTAATCCTGCGCGCCTTCTTCGACGGTCCGCAGCGCCATCGCTTCGTCGTCCTGCCCGCTGAGCACCACCACCGGAACCCGTGTCGGATGCTCGCAAATGCGCCGAAAGGTTTCGATCCCGGAGCTGTCCGGGAGCGATAGATCCGAAACGACGATGTCCACCTCGCCGGTGTCGAGTTTGTCGAGCGCCTGCGCGAGGCGCGTCACCGTCTCCACGCGGCAATCCGCGGATCCTTCCGTCAACAGCTCGCGCACGAGCAACGCGTCATCGGGATCGTCTTCGACGAGCAGCACACGCAACGCGCCATCCCTGCGCCTGGTGTTCATCGCGACGGCGGCCCAGTACGGAAATCGTCGCCAAACATCATCGCGATTTCCGGATCGAACTTGCCATCCTTGCCCGCCGAATGCATCCGCGGCACCGGAGATTCGGGGGTGAAGGTGATGCGAAACGGCGTTCCCCAGGGATCGAGCAGCTCGCCCTTCGCATTCAACGCCTCCGGTTCGCATTCGAAGAACACGACCCCCTTCGGATTCTCGCCACGCAAAGTTCGGATCAGCTCCACATGCTCGCTCGGCGGACGTTCTCCATATTCGGAAAGATACGCTTTAACACTGGCGACCAGCGATGCAGCCATCGTCGCGACTTGCGGCGAGGCGCTGAGCGTCGGAGGCGGTTGGATGATCGCGGGGAGCACCAGCAAACCGAGAAGAACGATGCCAGCGATGATCAGGATGCGTTGCATGGGGGAAGGGGACGGGAGTTATCCGGGACTGGCGTCCAGAACTTCACGCACTTTTTTCGCGAGCTCCGCCGGCGTGAACGGCTTTTGCAAAAATGCTGCACCGGCCTCCAGGCCATGCCGCTGCAGGATGTTTTCATCCACGTATCCAGAGGTGAACAGAATCCGCGACGAGGCGTTGCGTTGCTTGATCCAATCCGCGATTTCGCTGCCGCCGGAATCCGGGAGCACGACGTCGGAGAAAAGCAGATCCACGCGTTGGTTTCCGTTTGCCTCCAGAAGATCCCGCGCCTCCTTGCCGCCACTCGCCTCGAGGATCGTGTATCCGAGCCGCCGCAAGATGTGCGACGTGAGGCTGCGCACCGTGATCTCGTCTTCCACATAGAGGACGGTTTCGTTCCCGCCGGGAAGCTGCCCGACTTCTTTGCGGATCGTCGATTTCTCGCCGCTCTCGTTCACCCGCGGCAGGTAAACGGAAAAGGACGTCCCGACGCCGACAGTGCTGTCCACGGTGATGTAGCCGCCGCTTTGCTTGACGATGCCGTAACAGGTCGCGAGGCCCAGACCAGTGCCCTGGCCCTTGTCCTTGGTCGTGAAGAACGGCTCGAAAATGTGCTTCTTCACATCCGCCGGAATGCCTGTGCCGGTGTCAGTGACGCTGAGCTTCACATACTCGCCCGCCGGCATCTCGTTTACCGAATAGAAGTCTTCCAGAAAGTAGGTCACGTCGGCGGTCGAGATGGTCATCGTTCCGCCTCTCGGCATGGCGTCACGCGCATTGACGCACAGGTTCAAAAGCACCTGCTCGAGCTGCCCGGAGTCGGCTTTCAATCGGCCGATTTCGGCGTTCAGCTCGGTGACGATCTGAATGTGCTCGCCGATCACACGGCGGAGCATTTTCTCCATCTGATTGACCGTGTCGTTGATGCTGAAGACGCGCAAAAAGAGCGGCTGCCGCCGGCTAAACGCGAGCAACTGGTGCGTCAGCGAGGCCGCGAAATCGGCCGCCTTGCGAATCTCCGAAAGATGTTTGTACATCCACTGGCGTTCGTCGATTTGGCCAATGATCAGATCGCTGTAGCCGAGGATGGCCGTGAGGATGTTGTTGAAGTCATGCGCGATGCCTCCCGCGAGGCGTCCGACCGCATCCATCTTTTGCGACTGGAGCAGATCCTCTTCGAGGCGCTTTCGCTCAGTGACATCGCGCGCGATCGAAGAAAGCCCGGTGATCTGTCCATCGGCGCCGCGAATCGGCGAGTCGGTCAGCGACACGTGGATCTTCTTCCCGTCTTTCCTCAGGCGGACGGTTTCGTAATTCGCGAGATTGTCGCCGCGTTTCACCGCGGTCAGTGCCTGCGGGAACTCATCCAGCCGATCGGGCGGAATAAGCATGTGAAACGGCCGGCCGATCGCTTCCTCGGCAGTGTATCCGAAGATGTGCTCCGCCCCGCGGTTCCAACTGCGGATCATCCCGTCGATGGTGCAGGCGATGATTGCGTCATTTGAATTCGCGACGACCAGCGCGAGCTCCGAGGTGAGACGCTCGGCTTCTTTGCGCTCCGTCGTGTCCCGCACAAACGCGGTAAACATCGGCCGCTCATTGATGATGATCCGACTGACTGCGAGTTCGACCGGGAACTGGCTCCCATCGGCGCGCGTCGCGACGATCTCCCGGCGCCGCCGAAAAGCACCTTCATTCACCATCTCGAAAAGGCCCGCTCCGGCTTCCCCTGTGCGTCGTCGCAGATCTGGAAACAGCAGGCTGGAAACCTCACGATCCAACACCTCGGCCTGTCGATACCCGAACGCGCGTTCGGCAGCGGGATTGAACTCAACGATCCGGCCCTCGGAATCGAAGGTGATGATGCTGTCGAGCGCCGACTGCAGGATGGCGGCCTTGCGCATTTCACTTTTGCGCAGCGCCTCCTCAGCGTGTTTGCGTTCGATCAAATGCCCGAGCTGGGTGCCGATGGTGCCAAGCGTCTGCAGCAGCTCGGGATCGGGCAGGGCGATCTTCGGCGAGAAAAACTCGAAGACGTGCAGGACCCGCCCGCTCACGTGGATCGGCACCGCGAAGGCCGACGACATGCCGCATTTCAAAGCGAGCTGCGCGTTTTTGTAACCGACTGCCTGGTGCAAGTCGGCGATCCATTTCGATTCGCCGCTGGCCCAGACTTCGCCGGCGAGCCCCTCCTCCCAACGGATCTCCGTCTCCGCGTTCGCCGCTTCGAACTCCGTGATATCGACATGCGGGACATGCCAGACCTCCACGCACTGCATCACCTCCGCGTCGGGATCGACATCCCAGACCGCGCCCATGGCCCACTCCAGCGTTTCGCAAATAGTCCGCAGAAGCTGCGGACGCGCTTCGTCCACGGAGGCGGCTTCGGCGAGGGCACGGGCCGTGGCATATTGCAAACGCCGGCGCTGCTCGCCCCACCAGAGATCCGACACATCCTCGACGGTCCCTTCCATGAAAAGCAGATGCCCCTCGGCGTCGCGGACTGCGTGGACATTCTCGCGAACCCAGATCGTCCGTCCGTCCGCGCGCAGCACCTCGAACTCGAAGTTCGAGACCACATCCGCCTGTTTCAGAGCGGCCAGCAATGCGTCCCGTTGGGACGGTTCCACATACAACTGTGAGGAGATGTCCGTGAGCTGCTCCATCAACTGCTCCGGAGACTCGTACCCGTACATCCGCGCGAGTGCGCGGTTGGCGGTGACGAAGCGGCCCTCGGGTGTCGTTTGGAAGATGCCTTCGACCGAGTTGTCGAAGATCGAGCGATACTTCATTTCCGCCTCGCGCACCTTTTCCAGGAGCTGCTCCTTTTCCACGAGCATCGCGTGCTCCCGCTTCGCACGGCTGCGGAAGTAAAACGCCGCAACGAGCAACAGCACGAGCAGCGTGCCGGCGACGATATACTCGATCGTGAGGAACGTGGCCGCGGCACTCTCATGCGCGGCGAAGAGCAGATCCTCGATGGTTTCGCCGCGGTTGTGGAACTGCTGATAGGAGGCGAGGACCGCAGCGTATTGCGCCTCGACCTTTGCGCGGGCCGTCGCATATCGAGCGGGATTAGTCTCAGAAGCGAGCGCCTCAATGCCTGCTCGCAGATCCGTTACGGTCCGCCGGAGCACGCCGAACTGCTCCAGGAGTAAGGCGCGGACCTCGCTTTCTTTTAACTGCTCAAGCCTGGCCTGCACACGGGCGGCCCCACTTTCAAATTCCTCGGCGGCGTTCTTCCCCTCAGGCGAAACTCCGCCGCCTCCATTCAACTCTCTCTGCGTACCCGCCGCGTAGAGTTGGGTGATCGGCGGCAAGAGCGCCATCGACTCTCGAACGGTCTGGAGAAAATTTTCTGCCGCGCTCGCCGCACCGGTACGTTCACCAGCCACGCGATGGAGTCCCAAAATCCCCGCCACGACGACGAGGAGGAACGCTGCACTGAGCAGCCCACCGACGACGTCTGCGAGCGGCCGCTCCCCGAGAGGCGCCGATTGAGTGCGAGGCGGACTCACTGGTTGTCGTAATTCTGGTGAAGGAATCTCAAGAGTCCATCCTCTCCCGGAAGGTGGAGTGACGGCAAAGGAGCAGAGATGATGTCGCGAGCGGTGGCACCAAGCCGAACCGTAGCCGGCGCTCGGAGAACTCTCCAACAGAATTCCAACCCGGTCGGCACGCGCCCATTTTGCTTGGTCGCGCGGGTAGGGGCGCTAAATTCGGCGCCTCATGGACAATGCGCTCCGGCACAGCTTTGCAATCCCCGAAGTAGCGGAACTTACCGAGTCCCCGGAGGGGTTGGCGCGCCTGGATATTCGGACGGATCTCTCCAGCGGTCAGATTCATTTGCAAGGCGCACACGTCACGGCCTTTCAACCTGCGGGACAGGCGCCGGTCCTCTTCATGAGCGAGCGCAGTCATTTCGCTCCGGGGCAGCCGATCCGCGGGGGCGTGCCCTTGTGTTTTCCGTGGTTTGGACCGCGCTTTGAACAACCGGATTCTCCGTCGCACGGCTTCGCCAGGACGGCGATGTGGGAGATCGAATCGCTCCGGGGCTCCGCCTCGAAAGGCGTCGATGTTTGGTTTCGTCTCGAGAGCAGCGACGCCACCCGGGCGCTTTGGCCGCATCAGTTCATCGCCCGGTATCGCGTTCAGATGGCGGCGACTTTGACGCTCACGCTCGAAGTGCAAAACACCTCGGCCACTCCGTTCATTTTTGAAGAAGCGCTGCATACCTATCTCGCCGTGAGCGATGCACGCGAGATCTCGATTACCGGCCTGGAGGGCATCACTTTCCTGGACAAAACGGACGCGCTGCGGCGCAAACTGCAAGGCCCCGATCCCATCCGCATCTCCGGTGAACTCGACCGGGTGTATCTGGACACTCCAGCGACGTGCGGGCTGCACGATCCGGGCGCAAGCCGTCTGCTCGTCGTGGAGAAGAGCGGCTCGGTGACCACAGTCGTTTGGAACCCGTGGATCACCAAAGCTGCTGCGCTCCCCGATTTTGGCGACGACGAGTGGCCGAAGATGGTTTGCATCGAGACAGCAAACGCTTCGGAAAATGCCCTGACGCTTGCGCCGGGAGCCACCCACCGCATCGGAGCGGTCATACGGGCTGAGCCAATCGCCGGATAGCTAAGCAGTAGCCCCGCTCGCGGTTCCCGCCAGACTGGCCAGCAATCCAGGCATCGCGGTTTCCGGCGACTGGCCTTGCAGGAGCACTCGCTTGAGCTGTCGCTTTCCGTCCTTCATTTCGACGGTGATCTCAAACGCCGCCAGGTCACCGGCCATCTCGGTCGTCCACGTGCGCCCGGCGATCTTCTCCGCGTTCTGCGCGAACCACTTCTCGAGCTCCTCCGGCGCGGTGGCGGACTGCCGCCAGAACTCGAGCCGATCGACCGGCAGTTCACGGCAACGGGCGATCACAAACGGAGGATCGAGAAAGGCCAGCAAATTGCCCGCTTTCGGGCCCGACTCACGATCCAGCAACACGCGATACAGAGCCTTGAACGCCTGCGCCTGTTCGATCGGTGTGAGCCGCGCGACTTCGAAGATCTTCGTTTGCAGCGCGTCATCTTCCCACGCAGTCTGCGGGAGCGCGTCCGCCAACTTACTCAGGAATGCACGCTGCACGGCGCTGAGTTCGTTCGCGCGCGCCGGCAGGGTTTCCTGCAAGCGCGTCTTCTCCTCCTCGCTCGCGTAATTTTCAACCCATACGCGCGCGGCGGCGATCCGCTGATCGAGATGCTTCCGCTCCACCCCGGTCAGTGGCGCGCCTTTGCGCTTCTCCACTTCAGTCACCGCGTCCAGATGCGGCATTTGCACGAGTGCACTGATCAGCTGGAAGCTCGCGTTGAAGTAATCGCCTTCGGCCTGAAGCTCTGCGAGCCGATAGACCGACGCTTCGTCTGGGGTGGCAGTCTTCTCGCGCGTGGCGCGCGTGTGATAGCGGTCGAACTCGTTGAAGAGCTTGATGATCCCTTCCTCCTTCGTGTCGAAGTTCAACGCCGAGTTCGGCTTGGTGCGGATCATCAAAAAGCGCAGGACCTCCGGTGGCAAGAGGTTCGCGATGTCCCGCGCGCTCGCGCCGACTCCGCGCGATGACGACATTTTCGCGCCCCCGACGAGAAAGAATTCATAGGGAACGCGGAGCGGAGACTCCTTGCCGTAGATCGCACGAAGACATGCGTCGCTCACATCGCGCGATCCGCCTTTGGTCGAGTGATCCTTGCCTGCGCCTTCGATCGTGACCGGAAAGATCAGCCACTTGGCCACCCATTCAAGCTTCCAGGGTAACTTGCCACGGCCATCAAAGGGCGACGTCTTACCTTCATATCCGCATCCCCGGCCGAGGTTCAGCTTGGTGTTAACACACTTATCGGTGCGACAGGTGTAAGTCACCTCACGGCCATCGTAGTCGGAGACTTCCGTGGTGCCGATGCAGCCACACTTTTCGCAGATCACCTGGAACGGATGCCAGTGCGCCGGACGGTCGCTGTTGGAGACTTCCTTGTAAACGCGGCGCACCTTGTCGGCCGCGCGCAGGATGGTGTCGATGGGCTCGTTGAGCTTCCCACTGCGGTAGAGATCGCGCATCCGATAACGCTCCGCCTTCACGCCGAGTTCATCGAAGATCTGCCAGAACTCGGCCATGTAATGCTCGGCCATATCGCTGGCCGTGCCGCCACCCGGTGCGGGCGTATTGCAGAGCGGTCGTCCGATATATTGCCCGAAGTGCTCGTCTTCTCCCTTCGGAATCTCATCGACCGGATCGAAGTCATCCACGCCGAAGAGGTAGCGCGCCTCCACTCCTTTTTCGCGGAGGGTGCGGAAGATCGCATCGTGGATCAGCACACCACGCAAGGCGCCCACGTGGACGCGGCCGCTCGGCGTCTTCGAGTCATTGATCAGTTGCGGGCCAGTGCAACGGGCGGCGATCTCTTCGGTCCAGAACATAGGGCGGCTTGGATAAGCGCGCTGCGCGGCAAAGTCGAGACGCAGAGACGTCTCGCGAAATGTCAGCCGACTGAGATTACTGCGCCGGCGGAGCGGTCGGCGCAGCGTCCTTGCGCGTGACGGTCCACATTTTTTTGTTCTCAACCTGCTGCAGAACAACCTGATCTTCGCGCAGATCGATAACCTTGTAAGTCGCGGTATCATCACCCGGCCACTTGAACGTGTCGCCTTGCTTGACCTTCAGTTTCGTCCCATCGGCGGAAGTAAGCATCGCGTGTGAACCAGCGCGCGCTGGCATGTCTTTGACGAGCATCATGCGCTCTTTGGTGCCCGAATCCTCCACGGCTACAAAGGAGCGGTCGATGGGAGTCCCGGACTTATCCGTTTCCTGAACCTTTTCGACCCGCGAAACCTTGATTGGCAGCCCGCGCAGCGTGTCGCCAGCCTTCACGGTCTCGACTTTGCCCTCCACATCGGTCCGACGAATGCGCGCGGTGCCGCCTTCCACTGACTCGACGACGATCGGCAGCCGGACCTCCTGATATTCGGTGAGGCGAATGCTCTTATGAATGCCGGGGCGCGACGCCCCATCGTTCGGATTGGAGTCCGCAAGGAATTCATCCCGATTGCTGGCCCCATCGCCATCGGGGTCTGCATCGAGCATGCCGGAATCGTTGAGGTCGAGGTTGTGCTTCTTGAACCAGGCTTCGAATTCGGCGTTGCCGGCGGTGCCTTCACTCGCGGCGGGTGCGCTGACAGCCTCAGCCAGCGCCTCGTGGTCGGAGATCTGCGCGGTGGTGGGCGAGACCTGCTCCGTGCTTGGCAACGCGGCTTCGGCTTCCTCCGCCACTTCCGTGTCCGCTTCTTTCTTCCCGCAGCCGGCGATGAGCGCGATGCAGGCGACGAGAGTGGCGAGGTGGCGGAGGGACCGATTCATACGGTGGAGCTTACGGAGGCATGCACTGAATCGCAATGCTGCTGGAACGCCACGGACGCCAATGTTACATGCCTTCTCCTCTCCCGGTATGAAACGTCCCTCCCGCTTTTCCCTTTCCGCCGCCCTGACATTCGCGCTCGCAATGGCCGCATTGCTTCGGATGGCGGAAGCAGCCGGGCCGATGCGCAAGATCCTCTTTTTCACCAAATCGAGCGGCTTTGAGCACGACGTGATCAGCTATAAGCAGGGTCCGCCGAGTTTTGCGGAGAAGGCGTTGAGCGAACTCGGCGCGAAGCACAATTGGACGATCGAATTCTCCAAGGACGGCTCTCTTTTTTCGCCGGCGTATCTGCGCCAGTTCGATGCGCTGTTTTTCTATACGACCGGCGACTTGACCTCGCCAGGCACGGACAAGCAGCCGCCGATGACCTCGGCCGGCAAGCAGGCGCTGCTCGACTATGTGGCGAGTGGCAAAGGCTTCATCGGCAGCCATAGCGCGAGCGACACTTTTCACACGCTCAACGAGGCGAAGAAAGGGCCGGATCGCTACAGAAATTTCGGCGCGGCAGCGGATCCATACGTGCGCATGCTCGGCGGCGAGTTCATCAAACACGGTGCGCAGCAGAAGGCGCGGATGCGTTGCGCAGACCCCAAGTTTCCGGGCTTGGAAAAGTACGCCGCGGGCTTCGACCTGCACGAGGAGTGGTACTCGCTCAAGGATTTCAGCGAGGATTTGCACGTCATTCTCGTTCAGGAAACGGAAGCGATGAAGGGCATCGAATACCAACGCCCGGCGTTTCCCGCGACTTGGGCGCGGATGCACGGGAAAGGCCGGGTTTTTTATACCAGCATGGGCCATCGGGAAGATGTCTGGATCAATCCAATCTTCCAGGATGTGCTCGTGGGTGGGATCGGCTGGGCCTTGGGAGATGTGAAAGCGGACGTGACGCCCAACCTCTCCACCGTCGCTCCCGGCTGGAACACGAACCCGCCGTTTCCGCCGCCAGCCGCGCCGAAGCCCGAGAGCGCCGCGGCGACACCCGCGACGCCCTAAGTTCCGGCAGGATCGGAGATCGCTTCGAGCGAGGCCCCGGCTTCGGAGAGCAACTTATCGAACTGAGGAAACTGCTCCGCGACAGCAGCGGCCACGGCAGCGACTTCGATCCTCGCTCCCGTTTCCAAGGCGAGGCTGGTCATCGCGACGCCGGCGATTCCGCAGGGAGTGATCTGCTCGAAAGGCGAAAGATCACCGCAGACGTTCAGCGCAAAACCGTGCATCGAAACCCAACGCCGCACGCCTACTCCGATCGACGCAATCTTGCGCTCGCCCACCCAGGCACCGGTCAGGCCTTCGCGGCGCTCGGCGGTCACCGCGAAACGGGCACAGATCGCCACGAGGAAACTCTCCAGCATTCGTAGGTAACGGTGCAGATCCCGACCACGCAGCGTGAGATCAAGGATTGGATAACCCACCAGTTGCCCCGGCCCGTGATAAGTCGCCTGTCCGCCGCGGCTGATCGTGACCAATGGATGCGGCAGCGATTCCGCTTCGCGCAGGCTGCTCCGGTCGGGAGTGCGGCCGATCGTAAAAACGGGCTCGTGTTCCAGCAGCAACAGTTCGTCAGGCAGTGACGGGTCGAAGTGTTTCGCCGCCACGATTTGCTCCTGCAATGCGAGCGCCTCAGTGTAACCCATCCGGCCGAGCCAGCGCACGACGAGCGGATGCTCGGGCCGCGTCATATCTGGGTGAGCGGCACCACGTTGCGCAACGCGCCGTCCGCGGTTTGGAAATGGGTGAGCCCGATCGCGAGCGCATCGGCCGCATCCGCTGGGGGCGTTTCGGTCAGCCCCAAAAGCGCCCGCACCATGAACCCGACCTGGCTTTTGTCCGCCCCGCCACGGCCGACGACCGACTGTTTCACGCGCCGCGGCGCGTATTCGTAGATCGGCAAACCGCGGGCCGCCGCGGCCAGCAAGGCTGCACCCCGGGCGGCGCCGAGCGTGATCGCGGTCTGGTAGCTTTGCACGAAAATGACCCCCTCGAATGCGGCGCAGTCTGGTTGATGCTGCGCGAGCAAATCGCAAACGCGTTCGTGAAGGGCGACCAAACAGCTCGAAGGGCGGAGGCTCGGCTTGGTGCGGATCGTGCCGTATTCGAGAGCGCGGATCTGCGTCCCTTGCTTTTCCAAAATGGCGAAGCCCGTGCCTCGCAGCGACGGGTCAATGGCGATGACGCGCATGTGCCGTGAAGCTACTGGTGCAACTCCGGCTGCGGCAAGAGCCGCAAGTTCGCGGAGGAAATCAGACCGCGGACGCCCCTCAGGGCCTCAGAATCTGCGGAAGAATCTTGATCGCGAACGCCACAACGCCGAGCACGCCGACGGCGAACACTCCATACACGATCTTCAACCCGAGGCGGGCGCGCTTGAACCGGTAAATTTCGCCGCTGCGCTGCGCGAGTTCGGTGTTCTGCCGGGCCACGATGCCGCGCAGAACTTCGTTGTCCTTCACGTACCGGGACTCGGAGGCTTCCTCGAGTTTCCGGAGGGCTTCGGCGCGTTCCTTCCGCGCCTCCTCCACCTCTGCGAGCTGTTTCAATTCGGTCGCTTTCAGCGCCTGCACCTCCGCTTCGAGGAGCGACAGCCGGGCGAGCGCGGTATCCCGCTCTGCGAGAGTGGATTTGAAACTCGCGCGAAGGCCCACCAACTCCGTTCCGGTCGGGCTTTGCTTCAGATCCTGCCGGAGACTTTCAGATTCCCGCTGCAGCTCTTCACAGCAAACCGACAGCGACTTGCAGGTTTGCTCGGCGCTCTGCAGTTTTTCCAGTGCCTCGATGCACTCGTCTTCCGTTCGGGCGAGCTTCGCTTTGAGCGCCACCGCTTCGAGCAGGGGCTCCCGCGTTTGCTCGAGCTGCCGAGTGAGTTCTGCAGTGACGGCGTTCAACCGCTCGATCTCCTCCTGGGCACCACTCAGATGGGCCTGGAGGGATGCAACTTCGTGGTTGGTGTTCGCGAGGCGTTCGTTTCCGAACTGGAGGCTTTCTGCGATCTGATCGCGCGCGACACACGCCTCATCGAACGCCGCCTGCAAAGTAAAGGCCCGCGCTTCCCATTCGCCATTGTGAGCACGCGCTTGCGCAAGCTCACGCTCCCGCGCAGCGAGCTGCATTTCCGCCGTGGCGAGTCGTTGGCGGAAAGCGGCCAGTTCAGCTTTGACCTGCTGGCGGTCGCTTTGAAAACTCTTCAGCTCGACTTGCGTGTGAGTGGCGCTGGCGTTCAGCCGCTCGCATTCTTCGGTCGCCGCCTTGAGCTGCAACTGAGCCTTGCTGAATTCGCTCTCCATCCGCTCGAGCTCGCGTTGCAAACGCCCGTTCAGCAGACTTGCATCGATCAATTCATCGCGCAGTTCATCTTCGCGCGGATCGGCGTAGGGCGAGAGCGAAGCGCCCGGAGAGAAACTCTCGTGCGCGTCATTGGACCTGGCCAGCTCCGGTTCGGACGCCGCTGGGCGGGAGCTCCGTTTCGGCACCGTGACCGTGGTGTTGCAGATCGGGCAATCCGCCGTCAGACCGACCCCGGCGGATTCCACCACGAGGTGTTGGCCGCACTCGGTGCATTTGAATCGGATGTCGGCGAATTCTGCAATCATGGTCCCGGTTGCGACTTTAAAAGCGGGGCTGGTGAAGGGTCAAAGTAATTTCCCGCAACGAGCTGATTGAGCCCGCGGCGAGCGCCATTGCCAGCGAGTTCCGCGCCATCGGCCAGGGTGGCGACACTCTTGCCACATCTGTTTTCGGAACGATATAACCGGCCCATGATCGACTACATGCAAAAGGGTGGTCCACTGATGTGGCTCATCCTCTTCTGCAGCGTGCTTGCCGGCGCGGTGTTCCTCGAACGCGCGAGCTATTTTCACCGGGTCAGCGTCCGCGTCGGTGAATTCATGCGCGGCTTGAGCAACCTCATCCAGCATCATCGTTTTGCCGAAGCGCAGATGGAATGCGCCAGTCTGCCGACGCCCGTCACGCGGGTCATTCACGCGGCGATTTTGCGCCACGAGGCTCCGCGATCCGAGCTGAAGGAGATCGTGCAGGAAGCGGGGCAGCTCGAAGTGCCGCGCCTGGAACGGCGGCTGGGCATCCTGGCGACGATCGGGTTCGTGACGCCCCTGATCGGTCTGCTCGGGACGATCGCGGGATTGATCGAGGCGTTCGTCCAGATCTCGGCGCAGAGCGGGTTTGCCAGCTCGACGGATATTTCGAGCGGCATCTATCGAAGCCTGCTCACCACCGCAGCGGGCCTGGTCGTCTCGATTCCGTGCGCGGTGGCTTACAGCTACCTTTCCTCGCGCGTGAATACGCTGATGCATGACATGGAACGGGCAGGCATTGAGATCGTGAATCTGATCATGGACAGTCGCCCGCAGCCGTCCCCGGACATTATCGAATTTGGCCCGGCCCGGCCCGCGGAGAAGCCGGACTTCCGGCGCAAACCCACGGTGAGCGACCGCTAAGCGCGGCGCTGCCTTCCTGGCGCACATGCCTGCCGGCGCGCTGTTTCTTCCAACGTGAAACTGACCCGCAGCTTTCAGATCCATCCCGCGCTCTTCAACGTGATCCCGTTGGTGAACGTGATCTTTCTGGTGCTCGTTTTTTTTGCGCTCAGTTCGCGATTCGTGCTGCAACCCGGGATGGCGGTTTCACTGCCGGTCTCCGCGTTCACGTTGGGTCCGCAGATGGATGCGAAGATCGTCAGCGTGACTGCCGCGCCGGTGCCGACGATCTATTTTCTCGATCAGAAGATGACGCTCGAAGAACTGCGCCAGCAGCTCACGGCGCATCGTGGGCGTGAGCGTTCGCTGATCGTCAAAGCGGACCGCGGCACGCCTTACGATCTCGTGATGCAAATCATGAACGAAGGGCTGAAGCTCGGATTCTCCGTGGTGCTCGCGACCGGTGCGGAACGCCCATGATCCGGCGGACGGCAGCGGGCCTGACCTTCGACTGGCCGACCAGGGAGCGGTTCCCCTGGCCGTTGTTTGGTTTCGTGTTCCTCTCGCTGGTTGCGCATGTCGCGAGCTTCTTCATTTTTCAGGTCACGTATCCGCAACAAGTGACCATTCCCCCGCCAGGACCTCAGGTCGCTTTACTGGCGCCGGATTCGCCTGAAAACGAAGCCGTCCTGCGCTGGATCGCAGCCGAAGATCCAGCGCTCGTCGCCAAGGCAGTCAGCGTGGTTCCGCGGCAGCTTCTCGACGTGCCGTATCGGCCAAGTTACCGGGAATCGCGGACTGCTTTTCGGGGGAGCGTCGAGACGCCCGTTGCGGTTCGTTTCCCCCCGGCGCGCGATCCACTCGAGATCATTCGCGGCGCGGAGACGGTTCCCGCGACCCCACCTTCAGCACCGAAGCCGCATCCGACCTGGCTTACGTTTTCGCCAGACGTCCATGCGCGCATGCCGGCAATACCTGAGGCCTGGAACTGGAACGCTCGTGCGACGGAGCCACTCGAAGCCGCAGAGGCGCTGCTCGGCATTGCTGCGAAAGGCGATGTGCCGTTCGTTTTCCTGCAGCGCTCCAGCGGAAATCGCGCGCTCGATGCGGAGGCGCTCGGGCGGTTGCAGCGGCTGACCTTCACGGCTGATGAACAGCCGATGGTGTGGGTCTTTGCCACCATCCATTGGGGCTCGGATGCTTACGCCGCGCTGGCTGCGCCCGCACCATGATCCGCGTCAGCCTCAGCTACCTGCTGCTGATCTATCTCGTGCTGATGCTCGCGCCCGTTTTTTGCGCCTGGCTTTACAACGAGTGGCAACGGCAGCGGCGGGAGAAGGCGGCGTTTCGGCACGTGTTGCGTTGCACCATGTGCGGGTTCGAGTTCGAAGATCAGACGAGCACGCTGCTGCCGCGCTGCCCGCGATGCGCCAGCCTGAACGAGCGCTACCGCCTTTCCAGGCTGTAGGCGTCAGCGCACTTCGCGCTTTCCATGCGCGCGGTGCCGCGGGTATGCCAACTCATGGCAGCGAACTCCCAAACCACCGCGCTCGATAGCGCATTCTATCGCAACGCGGATGAGTTCTTCCTGGACCGCGCAGGCACCGCGCTGACTTACGACGACGTCACGCTCGCGACGCTTTTCTCCGAGATCCTTCCCCGCGAAACGGATCTCGCCACGGTTCTTCACGAGCGGCTGCATCTGCGGATCCCGATCATTTCCGCGGACATGGACACTGTGACGGAGTCGGGGATGGCCATTGCGATGGCTCTCAACGGCGGCCTCGGATTGATCCACGCCAACCTCACGGAGAAGCAACAACTCAGCGAAGTGAGCCGCGTCAAAAACAACGTTCATGGTTTGATCCAGGAGCCGATCAAACTCGCGCCTGACCAATCGATTGGCGACGTGCTCGCTTACATTGAACAAAAGGGTTTCGGCTTTCGTACCTTTCCCATCGTGGATGAAAAGGGCCGCCTGCTCGGCCTGCTGCCCGGCCATGTGGTGCGTCCGCGTTATGCCCCGATCCGGGTCACGGCAGCGATGACGCCCCGCGCACAAGTGCAGACGATCACCGAGCGCGAACTCGGCAGCGATCCGATCGCAACCGCGGATCGTTTCTTCAGCGAACACATCGGGTTTCACAAGTTGCTCGTCGTCGATGAAGCGGACCGGCTGCGTGGCCTTTTCACGATCAGCGACATCGAGCGGATCATTCAGGAACGGCATTCGCAGTTGAAGCCGGCGCGCGACGAGCAGTTTCGCCTGCTTTGCGGCGCGGCCATTTCCGCGACGCGGAATGCCACCGGGGAGCTCGATCGCGATCGCATCGTGGCGCATCTCCACGGCTTGGTGGAACGCGGGCTGGACGTGGTCGCAGTCTCCACCGCGCACGGTCACACCAACGGAGTCGGCGAGACCGTGCGCCTGATTCGCGAGACGTTTCCCGATCTGCCGATCATCGCGGGCAATGTGACCTCCGGCGCCGCCGTCGAGTTCCTCGCGGAACGCGGAGCGGACATCATCAAGATCGGCCAGGGACCCGGCAGTATCTGCACCACGCGGGTCGTCGCCGGCGTTGGTATTCCTCAACTCACGGCGCTCTACATCGCCTCACGTGCGGCCGAGCAGAAAGGCGTGCGGATCCTTGCCGATGGCGGCATCGCGAAGAGCGGCGACATCGTGAAAGCCCTCACGCTCGCCCACGGGGTGATTTGCGGCGGCCTGCTCGCGGGCTGTCCGGAAGCACCCGGCGAGATCATGGAAATCAACGGCAAGCTCTACAAACAGTACCGTGGCATGGGCAGCCTCGCGGCGATGCGCGCCGGCAGCGCGGCGCGCTACGGGCACGCGACCAAAGACACCACCCGCAAAGTCGCTGCCGAAGGCGTGGAAGCGCTCAAAGAAGTCAGTCCGCCGCTCGACACCGTGCTCACCCAACTCGCCGGCGGCTTGCAAAGCGGCATGGGGTATCTCGGCGCCTGCGATCTCGCGGCCTTGCGTGAAAAGGCGCGCTACATCCAGGTCACCGCCGCCGGCCAGCGCGAGAGCGCGCCTCACGACATTGTGGAGGTAAAGACCGGCGGATAGCTGAGAGACCCGATCGGCTCAGGCGCTCAGGGCAGGAAATCCCCAACCCGAAGTTCGAGGTCCGGAAAGGCCAGCGGGGCGATCGTCTCAGTCGGCGCCAGGATCCGCACGTCGCGATACGCTGGACCAGCGGGTTCCCGAAATACCTCGAGGACATTCTCGTCGAGATTCAGCAACCAGAACTCTCTCACCCGGCGCGCCGCGTAAGCAGGACACTTGTCCTGCCGGTCGTAGCGCACCGTGCTGTCGGAGACTTCGATGATCAGGAAGATCTCTTCTGGCTCGGGGTGTCTCGGGAGTTTGTCGCACTTCGGATCGAGCAGCGTCAGGTCGGGTTGCGGCTGCGACCGGGGGTCAAGATTGAAGGGGTTCTGCGGGCTGACATCGAATCGGCCGCCCGAGCGCCGGGCGAGGAAGTTGGTCAGCCGGGTAACGGCGGTGGCATGGCGGTAGCCGATCGGGGACATGATGACGATCTCTCCATTGAGCAGCTCCACGCGATCGTTCTCGTTGAAGAACCCGGTCCGGCCCAGTTCTTCGTACTCTTCCACCGTCCAACGGTACGTCGGGGCGTGCAAAACGCTCATGCGTCGAGCTTGCCACCCCAGTGAACGCTCGACAAGCCGGAGCATTCCGTTGAGCCCTTCGCCCGCCCGGAACCGCGCCGCAGTTTCCGTTTGCATCGCCGGCGCAATGCCGTTCTCGTAGCCGCCCTTATGACCCAAATGCGCAGAGTTGTCGTGACCGGAATGGGCGTGATCACGCCGATTGGCAACGACGTCACGACCTTCTGGAGCAACCTCACCGCGGGCGTGAGCGGCGTCGCCGCGATCACGCATTTCGACGTCACCGCCTTCGACTGCCGCATCGCAGCCCAGGTGCGCGACTTCGAGCCGGCCAAGTATTTCATCACCCCAAAGGATGTGCGCCGCAGCGATCGCTTTACCCAGCTTGCCGTGGCGGCCGCGAAGGACGCCATGACCGATGCCGGTCTCACTGGTGCGATCGACGATCCCGAGCGCTTCGGCTGCATGATCGGCAGCGGCATCGGCGGCCTGAAGACCACTGAGGATCAGCACACCATCCTCATGAACAAAGGTCCGGGACGTTTGTCGCCTTTCATGATTCCGATGCTCATCGGCAACATGGCCAGCGGCATGGTCTCCATGGAATACGGACTGCAAGGCCCGAACTTCGCCACCGTTTCCGCCTGCGCCACCAGTGCCCACGCGGTCGGCGAGGCCTGGCGGATGATTCGGGATGGCGACGCCGATGCATTTGTCGCCGGCGGCAGTGAAGCTGCCATCGTCCCGCTCGGGATCGGCGGGTTCGCGGCGATGAAAGCTCTGTCCACCCGCAATGATGAACCGACCAAAGCTTCGCGCCCCTGGGACCGCGGACGCGACGGCTTCGTGATGGGTGAAGGCGCGGGCGTCCTCGTCCTCGAGGAATTGGAACACGCCCGGAAGCGCGGGGCCCACATCTATGCCGAACTCGCGGGATACGGCCTCACTTCCGACGCTCATCACATGAGCGCTCCTCTGCCGAATCACGAGCAGGCGCAACGCTGCATGCGCATCGCTCTGGGAAAGGCTGGGCTCAATTCCGATCAGGTTGACTACGTCAACGCGCACGGCACCAGCACTCCGGTGGGCGACGTGGCCGAGACCCGCGCGGTGAAAGCCGTCTTCGGCAATCGTGCGCACAACGGGCTGCTCGTTTCCTCCAGCAAATCAATGACCGGTCACCTGCTCGGCGCCGCCGGCGTGGTGGAGACGGTGGTCTGTGTGAAAGCGATCGAAACCGGCATCGTCCCGCCGACCATCAACCTCGATGAACCCGGTGAAGAGTGCGATTTGGACTTCGTCCCGCACCACGCGCGCGAACAGAAAATCACCGTCGCGATCAATAACAGTTTCGGCTTCGGCGGTCATAACGCGTCGCTCGTGACCACGGCGTTTGCGGGGTAAGTCGGAGCTTCAGTAACCGGCGGAGCGCTGCCGGCAGAACCACATGTAGCCGGCGATCATCGCGGCTTCCCAAATGGCGATCAGCGCCAGCCCGACGAAGATTTCCATGCCGTCGCGGTTCTGTTCAGCCAGCATTGCGAAGTAGGTGTGCAAAGGCTGGCCGATCGCGCCGATCGCAAGCCCATGGAAGTAGGCGTCTTCGGAGAGCCAGACATTGAGAAATGCGCCGCCCAGCGTGAACAACCAGAGCAGGAAGATGGGACGTTCGCAGGCACTGATCACGGTCCAGAGCCAGCCCAACGGCGCATAGATCAGCTCCGTGGCGTCGCCTCCATTGAGCGCCGCAAAACCGTTCGCCCAGACATCGCGGAAGAACTCCGGCGCGGTAAAGCAGTTCGCGCCGAGCAAATGGCCCGCCCAGAGCAAGACGAAGAAGGACAGCAGCCGCCACCAGATCGATCCGAGCGCCGAAAAGATCGCGCTCGTGGAATCCAACTCATGAAGGCGTTCGTCATCCACGGACAGCTCCTAATTAGCTGAAAGAGCGCTCAGTTCAGAGCCTGCACAGAACAGCCCCGCCGAGCTGATGCATGAATCCGTAGCTTACCTGCGTGAGCGGTGCTGATTCGTGGGTCATAGGAATAGATACCGGGTTGTATGCGGCGAAGGCCGTCAAAGCGCGAGCCATTGCCTCACCCAATTAGCTCGGGCGCCGCACCGACATTTTTACAATTCGCCGCCTCGTGCTCCGGGTTGATAGCTTCCGCCAGTTCCTCCACCCATGAACCGCTTTACTCTCACAGTGCTGGCGCTTGGTAGCGCCATTCTCCTCGCTTCCGCCACGAAGACCTTTGCGGAAACGATCGATGCCAGGGAAGCCGACAAGGCTCAGATGCTCCGGATTCGGACGGCCGTGATGACTTACAAGAAAGAGCGCGGCACGATCCCGGATCACCTTTCCGATCTCGTGCCGGAGTTCCTGCCGGATGCGGCGATGCTCGTCAGCGCCGGAGATGGCGCACCGGGACAATACCCTTTCAAGCGCGATCCGCGGTTACCCTGTTCGTACGGCTACGAGTTCAGTGCCCATTCCTTCTTCGGCCCGAAGACCTTCCGGGAAGTGAAGGAGGAGCAGATGGAAGAATTTGGCCCCGTGGTGCCAATCCTCCGCTGTTTCATTCACGACAAAGTGTTGAACCTCGCCTACTCCGGCGATTTCTATGAGTCCGAACTGTTCTGGGAAGTCTCGCCTGAAGCGAAGGCGCTGATGGCTAAGCTGGGCGGCGGTTCGGGGTTCAAAAACGGAGAATTCACGCTCCTGAAAGTGATCGAAGACGAGACCGGAACTCCCCTCGCTGGCGCGGAGGTGCGCGTAACAGATCGGATTTACCACGCCCTGCCATTGCCCGATCGTACGCTGCGGACCGACGCAGCCGGGTTGGTCCGCGTCCCGCTCGGACCTGCGCAGCCACCTTCTCGTCAGCTTACCGTGGCCGTTTCGAAGCCTGGCTTCTACGCCGCTCCGGAGAGTTGGGAAGAGGGCGCGCTCGCGGCCGAAAAGACGATTCGGCTGAGCCGCGGCGAGGTCATCGGCGGTTCGGTGCAAAGTCGGGCCGGAACTCCGATCGCGGGCGCGAAGGTAAACGTGCTCCTGCCGAGCGGAGACGCCGAAGGCGCACCGGATCGACTGCTCGCGACGAGTACGACGGATGCTCAAGGCCGCTGGCTTTGTGAGCAGGCTCCCAAAGGCTTCGAAGCGCTGACCTTGCAGGTCAGCCACGATCAGAGCTGGAAGGCAGCGTTCAAATGCGGCTCCGATGACGCGAAAGGCAAGGTGACGCGGGAGGCGCTGGTCAGCCGCACGGCGGTGCTCCGCATGGAGCCAGCGGCACTGGTCACCGGCGTGGTCACCGGACCGGATGGCCAGCCGCTCGGCGGAGTAGAAGTCGCCATCTGGAACACCCCAGTAGGAAAGGCCGAACGCCGCCTTGTGTTTGAAAATGCCCGCGCCACTCATGGTGCGGCTACAGCCGCACCGCCCTCGTTCGTGTTGAAGACCGATTCATCCGGCCGCTTTGCCACTCCCTGGCGTGAGCCCGGTGAGTTGACCATCAGCGCCTCTCCCGTCGGGTTCGCGCGCACGGCTCGCGTCGCCGAAGCCGCACCGGATATGCCGCCCGTGGATTTGCGTGTCACGCCAGCTCGCCAGATCACGGGCACCATCGTCGATACAGCGGGCAAGCCAGTGACCGGCACCCGCGTTCTTTTCATCGGCACCCGCGAGTATTCGGTGGAGCAACAAGTAGCGATCAGCGACGAACGCGGGGAGTTCGCCTGGGACGGCGCGCCGTCGGTCGAAGTCGGCCTGCAGTTCCAACATGCGGGTCATTTCCCTAGCACCGAGTGGATTCCGGCTGGGAACAAAGAAGCGCTCAAGGTGCCGCTGCGGGAGCGCTAAAGTTCCCGCCCCAGCGATCGGCATCAGCCACCCTCACCGTGCGTACTGGCTCCGATTTGGCTGGCATGAACACGAACCCCGACTCCCCGGAGCAAAGCCTTGATGCCAATGCGGATCCTCTGACGGGCGAAGCCGGTGCGCATCCAGTCGCCACCGGAATCGGTGCCGCCGCGGTCGGCGCAGCGGGACTCGCGGCTGCCACTGTTGTTGCCGGGCCAGTGGGAATTGCCGCAGCGATGATCGGCGGTGCGTTCATTGGCGGTTACGTCGGCAAAGCGGCCGGCGAGCTGATCGATCCGACGGCTGAGGAAGCGTTCTGGCGCGAGCAACATCCCAGACAGCCCTACGCGCAGGCGGCCGAGCACAGTGATGACTATTTCGCTGCCTATCGCGTGGGTTATGCCGGCTACGCGTTGCACGGTCGAGACCGCTCCTTTGAGGAAGCTGAGTCCGATCTCCGCGCCACCTACGAGCAAAGCGGAGCAACTCTGCCGTGGGAACAGGCTCGCGCGGCGACCCATGCGGCATGGGATCGAGTCCACCGTCGCGAAGCTCCTCACGCTTCCGCACCGCCTCTGGAAGATTAGCGGCAGCGCCGATCACCGCCCGCGGCAGCGTCGGGCAGGCGACTCGTCAGGAACGCGCTGGTTAGAGCCTGTCATGCACTCGTGGGCGCCAACACCGAGGGCGTTGAATCAACCAGCCCAGGGTTGGCGCGACGGAGGAGCGCTTACCCTGGGTTGTCCCCGAAGGGCGCCAACCCCACACGGGTTGAATCCAACGATCCCCGTCCAGAGATGCAACCCCTGCAGGGTTGAGCGCTTTCGCACGCTGTTCCCAGGGTAGCTCGTCCCTTGCAACCTTGGGCTCAAGGATTCGAACGCCTTCGGCGTTCCCGTCTCGCCGCTCCAGGCCGGATCAAAGGTGGCCGCCGCAGTTAGCTGACTCTTCGCGGCTCCGCCTGGCGACGCAGAAGACACCCGCGTAGCTCGGCGAATGGGCGGGCGCATGCAAAGCTCCGGAGGCCAGAGTGCAAGCTGCGCGAAAGGAGCCAATGGGCTGGGCAAAAGAGGCCGCAGAATAATCGATTAGATTAACGAGTGTTTCCCGGACCATTTATTTACGCGACGTAAACGCCGCATAGCTACCGGTTTAGGCGAGAGCGCACCTTCGTGCCGAAGGGCTGGCACATGCATTGCTAGGTGCGTCCCACACGTGCCAGTCGGCGCTCAATTCCAGCGATAGAATCCCTCTATCAGCTAATCAATACACACGCAGTTATTTACTTAATGAAAAGTCCACGCACCCAGTGCATCCGCCCCGCAGGTCAGCGCAAAGCCACCCGGTTCATCCTCAGTGTTGCGATCGCAACGACACTCACAGGAGTTTCCAGAGTGGATGCTCACGACGGCGATATCGTTTTCCCCGAGGTTTTCCCAGTCGGCCAGACGGGATTGCTGCCTGATACGGAGACGGACCCAACCAAAGACGGCGAAGTGGGTCCTTTGCTGCCGATGCACACGATGAGCGTCCACAATACGCTCGTCTGGAAGCGTGGAGCCCAGAAGCCCGGCATGCTCATGTTCCATCGGCACTCCGCCTACCGCGCGGACGAGGTAGCCAATCCTGATGTTATCCACTTTCTGATTGATAACCCGAATCCCTCGACAGGACTAACCGCCTTCTCGAGTGCGGCCAACCAATTCAACTCGTCGATGCGGCGCTCCTTTCAGCAGTTCGCTTACGGCGGGTATAACATCATTCACGATGTAAGTCAGAGCGTGCCCACCCGGATCCGGGTGGACCAGACGCGCGAGATGACTCAGCTCTGGGACATGAACCACCCAGCCGCCTTTAAGTATAACTTCGGCGCACCGATCCATTCGGCGGCCTTGCTGGACAACTCCGACGCCGAGGTCAACCTGCCCGCGTTCAAGGACATGGGCTTCTCCAAGGGTCTCAACTACGACATGTACTGCCCTGGCTTTGCGACGCTCGAAGATGGGCGCGCGGTATTCGCCGGTGGTCATGATTTGAACAGCCAGAACGGGATGTATCGCATCCAGATCTTCGACGCGGACCTCGAATCATGGGCGCCTCGCCCCGTCTCGTGCATGCGCGATCTCTTCGGTTCCGATCCAGCGGATCCCTACTTTGAGAACTACTATCAGGCGGAGATTCAGCGCCTCGCCGCTGCAGGTTTGCCCGCCTCGGATATCTTCAAGTTCTATCTTCCCGACTGCGATCCACACGTATTACTCCCCACGACCCCGGAGTTCCCGCACTATTCGCAGACTCCGGGCTACGAGGCCATCCGCCTTATGGGCGCGAACGGGACGGTAACACAGCCGACGCGCATTCCTTCGGATATGCGTTACGCTCGCTGGTATCCAGGCCAGGTGGCCCTGCCTGGCAACCGCCTTCTGGTTTACTCGGGCTGGGATCGAGACGAATCCAAGTACCCGGAAGAGCCGACGACCGGCAACCCTACTCCGACGACCCTCGCGATGAAGCCTTTCATCGACGCAAAGGCCCAGAATCCGGAGCTCTATCCGGACCTGCCTCCCACCGCGCACCTCGCCGGCTTCATGAAGGGCAACGGCGACACCGCCTTCCTCAACAGCCGCGTCAAGCAGCCCGTCCCCGAAGTCTATAACGGCACACTGGACACCATGACTGCACTGGAAAACGCACGCCTCTTCACTGGCGCCTGGTATCCCAACGGTCTGGTCGTACAAACCGGCGTCGGCCGCGACGACTGGAAGGTCGGTATCAATGACGGCAAGCTTCTCGAAGACGTGCCGAATGGTGTCACCGATAGCGCGATCCGTGATAACGGTTACCATAATATGTGGCTCCTGGACGTGCAGGGTGCGTTGAAGGATCCAGACGTGAATACCCCGCAGGTGCGGGAAGGCAAATACCTCACCTTCCTTAGCAACGCGGCGAACAGCCACACCTCCTTCACTGGAAACTCCAACCTGATGAAGCTGGACAAGCTGGGCAAGGTGATCAGCCACACGCTGACCCATTTCGGTGGTCAGATTGCCGGCGACGGCACGGCTAACACTCCGACCTCGGATCAGATCGAACAGATCCGCTTCGAAGGTTTGAGCAAAGTGGTTAGCAAGAAGGACCCCACGCCGGGTGTAGCCCCAGCGTGGACAGTCTCGACCGCAAAGCTCTATCAGCCCGGCCGGCAGAATTACGCCACCCCATTGCCGGATGGCACGACCGTCCTGCTCGGAGGAAACGGCGGCAACCGCGGAACCCGCGCCGGAGTCGGCTTGATTGAGAACCATAGCCTCCACCTGCAGCACTTTATTCCGAAAGACAGCGATAGCCCTCTGGCTATGCCCGCCATGGATATGTGCAACATGCTGGCCAAGTCGCTGATCCCACGTGACGAACACGGCATCATCCAGCTCATGCCGGATGGAACGGTTTATCTCGGCGGACAAAACCGTAACGGTCTGGTCCGTGCAGGCGATCCTGCCGCACCGTTGGGCGATTCCGATCTGGGCGTTCCTTGCGGCCAGATCTTCACGCCTCCATACCTGTTTGATCCTGCGTCCGGACAGCCGGCTGAGCGTCCGGTCATCGTGACGGGCCCGGAGACTGTTACCTACGGCAAGCCATTCGCGGTGAAGGCCTTCTCAAAGAAGGGCATCAAAGCGGTAACGCTGATCCGCACGGGTTCAATGTCGCATTCGCTGAATACCGACGTGCGCTACGTCAAGGTGGACTTCAAGGCTGGCAAGTCTGCGGACGGCATGGTGAGCCTGACGGTGTATCCGCCCAAGATGCCGGCCACGGCAGTCGGTGGTTACTACTACTTGTTCATCCTGGATAACGCAGGTGTTCCAAGCATCGCAAAGGTGACCGCAGTAGGCGCCGAAATCGACAAGCGCATCAAGGCGCTCAAGAAGGCGAAGCTGCTAACGGTCGCCGCCAGGTAAAGTCCTGGGGTTCACCCCGTGTAAGTTCGGTGGAGCGGCCGCTCGTCGGCCGCTCCACCCGCTTCCCCCCTCTGGAACGTTCCCGCGGCTCTGCCGCCGTTCTTCCCCTTCCTGTTATCTGCTTTTCCCTTTCTTTGCCCCGAATCAACCATGAAGAAACTCCCTCTTTTCACCGCCTTTCTGACCGTTGTTATCGCCCTTGTTGGAGGGGTGGTCTATTACTTGAACGCTCCCGCTTCCGGCCTTTCCGCACCGGCACCCGTCAGCGAAAAGGCGGATTTACTCCCCGCGTCCAACGCGGCTTCCAAAGAAGGCGCGATGGAGGTCGTGATGACACCGCCCAAGACCTTCAATGGCCTGCTTTCACCTGAAGCTAGCTCTCCAGAAGAGTTCTCGAGCAACCCCAAACGTGATCCTTCCGAACAAGGCGTCCTCGACCTGGTCGCGGTAAAGGGCCTCACGGATCACGCGAAGGTGGAGCGTCTGCTCGCCATGATCCCGACTCTGCCACCCGATGCGCAGACTCTTGCCATGGAGAATGCAACAACCTTGATCCCGGATGCGGAGTACCTCAACCGTCGCAATCAGCTCCTACAGTTGGCGAGATCTCCCGAGATGCGGGTGGCGGTGATGAACGATTCGCTGACGCGCGGCGAGGAGATCCGGCTGCCGAATCTCCTCGAGATGATGCGCACCTCTACCAGTGAGGCCGAGAAGCAGGAGATTCGCGAGATCTTCGAAGCATATTTGGACAAAGACTATGGCCCGCACCCGGCTCAGTGGGAGGGGCCGTTGCAGAAATGGGTAGCGGAGAATACGCAGTAGCCAATCCCTCCGACTGGATCTCCAGGCTGTTATATCATGCCAGAGTTCTCGCCTCATCCTTCTGTTCCTCCCGGCGCGTATCATCGCCGCTACGCCTGGGGGCTGCTTGCGCTCAGCGTGCTCTTTTCGTTCCTGCAGACGGAGGGAACCGCGGCGACATTTGAAGTCAGACTTAACGATTTCGAGTTTGTCCCGAGGAGCCTGGTGATCGCACCCGGAGATACGGTGGTCTGGCATGCGGATGCACCGGATCACACGGTAACGGCGGATGATACCACCTTCGATTCGTCTCCACCACCTGCGATCCTTCCAATCCCGCACCGGGGCACCTTCTCGCATACCTTCCTCACTGTAGGGGTTAACCCATACTATTGCCGCCTGCACGGATCACCCGGCGGCGCGCCTGCCCTGGCGAAAGCTGGGATGGCGGTGAATAGCGAGCCGGATAATGCGATGAACGGCGTGATCCGCGTTGCTGATCCGACAGTTAATACCCCGCCGGAGACCCCGCTGAACTCCACGCCGGCAGCCGGTGCCACTGGGCTCTCAAACAGCCCGCTCCTTCAGGCGACCGCGTTCAACGATTCTGACCTCGACGATACGCACGCCGCCAGTCAATGGCTTGTGCGACGCGTGGGCTCGGGCGAAGTGGTCTTGGATACTGGAGCAGATACCGCAAACCTCACCGCACTGCGCGTTGCCGATCTGGAGGCATCCACCGCTTATGAATGGCAGGTGCGATACCGGGACGACCGTGCGGCGTGGAGCGCCTATTCGACGCCATCCCAGTTCACCGTCACCGCGGCGCTCGGTGCCGGCAGCGGATTAAAGGCCACCTATTTCGCCTACGACGCAAAGCAAGACGTCCTAACCAAGCAAGTGGGCTCACGGATCGATCCGGTCCTTGATTTTAACTGGGCACTGGGCAAAGCCCACCCGTCCGCTCCGGCGAACAATTTCTTCATCTACTGGGAAGGAACTGTCCTCCCGGAGTTTTCCGAGGAGTATCGGATCCGAGTGAAAGCCGATGGCGGAGTGCGCGTCTGGATCGATGGCCAGCTTGTTATCGATGACTTTGTCGCCACCACGTTCGCGATCTATCGCAGCGGCTCGGTTGCACTGGAGGCAGGCATCCCCGTCAACATTCGCATCCATTACTTCGACACGGCCGCGAACGCCTCAATGCATCTGCGCTGGTCCAGCTCGAACCAGCCTCTGGAAGTCATCCCACAGACCCGCCTTTTCCCTGCACCTTGATGAGACTTCCCCGCCGCAAGTTTTTGCGTCAACTGGTGACCTTTGCGGGTGCTGCCCTATGCCTTCCGCGGCTACGGACGTTTGCGCAAAGCCATGGACACGACGGCATCACGACCTCAGCGATTACTGGCCTTGCTCCGTTCGTTGATGCCTTGCGCATTCCGCCGGTGCTGAAGCCGAAGACAGTCAAGAAGGTCGATACCTACGCGATGACCATGCAAGTGGGATCGGTGAAGTGTCACCGTGACCTGCCCGCGACGGAGATCTGGGGATACAATGGAATCTTTCCAGGACCAACGATCGTCGCTCACAAAAAGCGCGCCGTCTCAATCGTGCAGACTAATAACCTGCCGATGAGCCACGATGGCCATGAAACAGGGGAGATGGCGCATATGCTGCCGGCGGTTCACCTTCACGGAGCTGAGGTGGCACCGGACAGCGATGGGCACCCGAATGACGGTATCCCTTTCGGCGGTGGAACTCGTGAGTATCTCTACCCCAACCAACAGCGCGCCTGCGCCCTTTGGTATCATGACCACACGCATGGGAAAACGGGAGAGCGGGTGCTCAAAGGACTCGCCGGACTCTACTTGCTGCGCGACGCATCCATCGAAGCAAAGCTGAAGCTACCCAGCGGCGCACGCGAGGTTCCGTTGATTATCCAGGATCGTAGCTTCGGCCTGGACGGCCAGTTCCTCTACGCGCTCAATCCCCCAACGGTGGAGGCGGGGTTCCAGGGAGACAACCTCCTGGTCAATGGAGTCGTCCAACCTTTCATGCCAGTTGAGACGGCGCTCTACCGTTTTCGCGTCCTCAATGGCTCAAACTCCCGGACCTACAAGCTAGCTCTGAGTAGCGGAGATCCGCTCATCCAAATCGGAACGGATGGCGGGCTACTGCAGCGGCCCAAGACATTGGTCAGTCTTGATCTCGCTCCTTCCGAGCGCGCCGACATCATCATCGACTTCACAAAGCTGCCACTAGGGTCCCAGGTAGTCTTGCAGAATCTAAACGGCGCCGGATCCACGGCTGCCATCATGCGCTTCGATGTGACCAAACGGGTGAAAGAAACCAGGAAAGTTCCGGCATTCCTTCAACCTTGGGAAGAGCTTGCGGAAAGCGAATCCGTAATCGTGCGGGACTTTACCCTGGCCCGGCAGACAATTGATGGCGCGCTCATCTGGACGATCAACGGCAAAGCGTATGACTCCGCGAACGCTCCGCTCGCGTCGCCGGTCGTTGATAGCCTTGAACATTGGAACTTCATCAATCCCACCAACCACCCGCATCCGATGCACCTCCATTTGGTGCAGTTTCAGGTGGTGAACATCAATGGAGTCCCGCAGGAGCCATCTGAGTTCGGCTGGAAAGATACTGTCGTCGTGCCACCAGCCAGCGAGGTCACGATCCTTGTGAAGTTCGGTAAGTACACGGGACGGTACGTCTTCCACTGCCATAATCTCGAACACGAAGACTTCGCGATGATGGGCGAATTCCAGGTTCTTCCAAAGCCCTGAGGATCGTCTTGGAAGTCGAACGGCTTCACCTCACGTCACACGCTCTCATTAGCTAAACACCTATCTTGAACCTTTCACACCGTCCGCTGCGCACCGCCGAACCTCACGCCACCACGAACCAGCTCTGGAGAACCGCCCTGCTTACTCTGCTTTCGGGAAGCGGGCTACTCACAGGGATCGTTCGCGCCGACAGACCGGCAACCTTCTGGGCGGCGCCGACCGGAGACTTCTTCGATTCCACGAAGTGGAGTTTGGGCGCACCTAGCTCCAGTCTTGACGCTAAGATTGACAACGGCGGCATCGCTTCCATCACCACGGCGTCCGGTCCGAACATTCCCTACGTTTATCTCGGCTCCGCTCAAAACACGAGTGGGACGCTGGAAGTAACTGGCGGCGGAGTCGCGAACTTCACGACGATGATTGTCGGCGCTCTCAACGCCACCGGCAGATTGAATATCCTAAGTGGCGGCAGACTTACCAGCTTCGGCGGTCCCATCGGGAGCGACTATCTCGGCGTTGGGGTGGCAACCGTGGATGGTGCTGGTTCCAGCTGGCGGGTGACAGGATCGGAAATGGTGGTCGGCGGCAACGGCGACGGCACTATCCGATTGCAGAACACCGGCAACTTAACCGTGCAGAATGGAGACGGACGGGTGCAACTGGCGAACCATCCTGTTTCGGAAGGCAACCTCCTGATCGGAGACGGAGGATTGGCCGGAACACTCAGCGCGAGGGAAATCTACAATGGCGAAGGTCGGGGCACGGTCGTGTTTAACCATACGAATGACTCGCTCGCGTTTGCACCGAGGCTGAAGGGTTTAAAGACGGTTAACGGCTTTTTGAATGTGGAGCACAATGGACCCGGCACGACCATCCTGACGGCAGTTGAAAGCAACCTCGCGGGCACGATCACGGTAGCGGCCGGAACCTTACTCGTGAACGGCAACGTGATGGGCAGCGTGACTGACGTGTTAATGGAAGACGAAGTGACCCAGGAGCGAACCATCGGCACGACTTCGGTCCTCACCGGCGGCACTTTGGGAGGCTCCGGACTCATCGAAGGGAAGACGACGGTCCAGGGAACACTCTCGCCCGGGATGAGTGCGGGAGTGCTCCGATTCGGTGGCGATCTCAGTTTGGAATCCAGCGCGGTGGTGAGCATGGAACTTGGCGGCGAACTCCGCGGAACGCAGTTCGATGGCGTCGATGTTGCAGGCGCGCTCCTTTACGGCGGGACCTTGAGGATTGTGCTACTTAATGGCTTTGAGCCGGAAGAAGGCGACATCTTCGACCTATTCAACGGCTTTACTTCACGTTCGGGAACGTTCGCGAACATCGTGTTCTCTTCGGGAACCTACCAGGGCGCTTTCCAACCCGAGACCGGTGTCCTCACGATCGTGCCGGAACCGAGCACGTGTGGACTCCTGGCGCTGGGTATAAGCGCGCTTGCTCTGCGGAGACGGAGCAAGTCGCGAGAAGTACGGAGCGAAGAGCCGCTTTTATGATCATCCCTATTGGCAACT
>JAQGOK010000147.1 GCA_028293645.1 Chthoniobacter sp. | reverse complement strand
GCGCCTAACAGGTAGTAGGCTTCACTTTTGAAGCCCTAAAAATTAGGGCTTCATTTCTGAAGCTTTGGCAGGCAAGGAAAAGACGCGGCACCGCGAGCACAAAACGCACATAGCCAGGAACATACCTTGGTTCGGGGAACTCCTTCACGGACGGGACTGTGCCCGCAGCTGGGGTGGCGAGCAAGACCAAGCTCCTAGTCCTTGTCCAATTAGCGGCGGAATTTGTTCGGAGCGCATTAGCGAATCTGGGTGCCTTGCCGTGTCTGCCGGTATCAAGAATCCAGCGGCGAGCAATCTCTCGTTTTGGTCCAATCGAGAGCCCGAACCCATTGCAGATGGTTCTCAGTGAACGAACGCATGACTCCAGGACGCGAGCGAACGGCTTCGACGCGCGTGCCCGCCGCAAGGTGCGCCGGTTCGCTGCTGCCGACGACAGCGAACCAACGCCGGGTGAGCAGCGCGTGATGAAGGAGCGTGATACCCCACACGAAAAGGTGATAATGCGGCGGTCCTTTCTGCTGCGGTTCAAGTTTCCAGATGAACGAGCATCGAGGGAGTTCCCGGCGAAACCATTTTTCCAAGGACGTCCAGGCCGCGCTTCCAAGCCTGTGGATCACCCGACCAAGGGCGCGGATAGGTGAGGGTGACGAAGAGCGCCATCGCATCCCGCCGAATCCGTGCGCAAAGGTTCATCAAGGGGCCGCGCTTTGATCGAGAAGCCGCCGACAGCGATGATCCAGGCGCGAAGTTCTCAATCCCGGAATTTCTTTGATTTGCTTGCCGCCAACTTTGAGAAGGGCGAAATACGCGTCTGGGCCGTAACGCCCCGCATTACTTTGCACCCGTAGCTCAGCCGGATAGAGCAACGGATTTCTAATCCGTCGGTCAGGAGTTCGAGTCTCCTCGGGTGCACCCCTGCGGTTCCTCTGCGTCCCCGGTAGCTGCTTGCCGGAGAGAGTCTGCGAGCTGCCGCCTCGTCCGTCGGCGGTCACAAACGTGCTGAGTCTTCGGCAAACAGCGCTAGCGGTGCGGCTTGGGCTTTCGGTCGAGAGCAGTGCTCTCTTCGAACATCCAGGCGCCGGGCTTTGGCGTCGCCTTCTGGATGGCTGGGGGAGCAATGATGTCGGCAACGGCGCGCGGAGGCATTCCCGCCGAAGTCCCGCCGCTGCCCAGCTTGGCCAGTGTCGCTTCGGCCTCGCTGCCGAGACTGTGCTGGATGAGCGCCAAAGTGCGCGCGTTGTAAACGCACACCCACGCCTGTTCGGTGGGCTTTTCGTTCAGCTTTAGTGCGACTCGGCCGAACGCGATCCACACCTCACCTTGCAGACGCCGGGCACCGATTCGTGCGTCGTCACCCCACGGAGTGAACGCCACGGTGGCGTCGCCCGGCCACTGTTTGCGAATGATCGCCTTCCCGAGCTCGTAGGCGTCAAACGTGGCCCGTTCTTCGGGCTTCATCGATAGGCTGCGAGCCTTCTCCCGCACACTGGGCAAGCCATAGTAAAGTCCGGCGAAAACCGTCGCTACGAAGAGAACCAGCATCAAGAGCGCTTTCATACCTCCCATCAGCAGTAGAGGGGGCAAAAACTCGCGTCAACGTCTCTGCCCAGAAGTACAGGGCGAAGGCTTCAGAAGGGGCGCGATCCGAGTCCGCCAGACTCCGCCGAAAGCTTCAACATTCGGGCGCTTGAGGAATTTGGCCGCCGCCCGCGACCCAACTCGACCGCAGGTGCGGCGACGCCTACTGCGGCACCATCTTCATCACCACGCCGCCCTCGCCGGTTGGACCCTGGATGGCGCTGCCGAGCAGGTAGTGCTCGCCTTCGTGATCCACGCCGAAGCCCTTGATCAGGAACCCAACTTCCTGGTCTGCCGCCCCGATTCGCGCCTCGCGGATCGTCCCGTTGGACAAGTCCCCGAAGAACAGCCGTCCGGTCGTCGGTTTGGACGGACTGCGGTAGTCGCCAAAAACATATTGCCCGGTCAGCGCCGGCAGCGCTTTGCCGCGATAGACATAGCCGCCGGTGATGGAAGTCCCTTCGTCGTGATCGTATTGCAGCACCGGATCAGAGATGCCCGGTAGTGGCGCATCCAGCTTCTCGACCTGTCCGGTTTTGTGAAAGCGGAAGCTCCCTTCCTTGAGCCGCCAGCCGTAGTTCCCGCCGCGCTCGATGCGGTGCACCATCTCCACTTTGTTTTGCCCGACATCCGCGGCGAGCAGGGTCTCTCCATCAAAGCAGAAGCGCCACGGGTTGCGCATCCCGATGGCGAAGATCTCGCGCTGCCCTCCTCCGCTCGCGAACGGATTGTCTTTGGGAATGCCATAGTTGCCGTTCGTGGCGTCACGGCCATTCACGTCGATGCGCAGGATTTTACCGAGCACCACGTTCTTGTCCTGCCCGTTACCGATCTCCGGGTTGTGCCCCGGCCCGAGATCATTTCCGCCGCCGCCGTCGCCGAGGCCGAGGTAGAGAAAGCCGTCGGGCCCGAACGCGAGCATGCCGCCGTTGTGATTGAACTGGGGCTCATCGACCCGCAGCAACTCCTTGCGCGATCCCGGTTCCACGCGGCTGCCATCGGCGCTCACCTGCCACGCAGCGACGACCGCCTGGTGGTCTGGCGTGGCCTTCGGATCCACCAAAGGGAAGTCCGCGCGGCCTTCCGCCGGCTCGCTCAAGTAGGTGAAAATGCGCCGGTGCCCGGGCTTGCCCGTGGTCTGGAAATCGGGATCGAAGGCCAGACCGAGGAGCCCACGTTCATCGAACGCGTCGTTCAGCTTCACCATGCGCGCACGCACATCGAGGAACGGCTCCGCTCGCAGGGAACCGTTTTCAATCACGCGGACCAGCCCGGCCTGG
Source organism: Chthoniobacter sp. (assembly GCA_028293645.1). Classification (GTDB taxonomy): domain Bacteria; phylum Verrucomicrobiota; class Verrucomicrobiia; order Chthoniobacterales; family Chthoniobacteraceae; genus Chthoniobacter. Next base: position 11,817 of record JAQGOK010000147.1, on the reverse strand, counting down.
TCCACGACCAGCAAGCGGCGGGCTTCGTCGGGCGCTGCGACGAGGAGAACCGGCGACACCAGCCCGCTTGCGATCGGCTTCAAAGCCACGCGTACTTCGCCCTTGGCGATCTTTTCGGGAAAAGGATCGGTTACCGGCTCGGCCTGCGACTTGGCTATCGAAAGCAGCAGGAGCAGCGAGAAGCAGACAGCGGGGATGCGATTCGGCAGGAGCATAGGATAGCTTGTTCGTATCCGGCGCGTTCGGCACGTCTGGATTTCGGATGCTCGCTGTGGCGCTCAACGGCCGGGACGAAGACACCGGCGATTCGGCCTGCAAGCGCCTGAATCGGCGCGCGGCTGCGTTGCGCTTCACCCAGCAATGCCACGATCCGCGCGAGCATGGTCTCGCGGCCCACCCGTTCCGCTTTCATCAGAAAGCCGCCCACTCCATTGATGGTGTCCGTTTCTTCGGTCCTCTTGTGAGGAGGAATCATCGTGCGTTCAGCTTTCCGCGTTGCAGTGGCAGTCGAGGCAGCCGTGCCGTGCGCAAAGCTGGCAGGTCTGTTCGAGCCGTTCGCGCAATTGTCGCAAAGCGCGGAGCAGACTTTCCAGGACCGCGTCGGCCGCGAGTTGATCATCGCCCAGTCATCGTCGAGCGAAGCCTTGGAAGGCGGCGAGATTGGCGAGCAAAGTCGTTCGCGAGTGCGTCCTGCAATTCGGGTTCGGGAGCGGCCATGAGAGAGTCATTCTGCCTGTGCCAACGCGTGCGCGTGAGAACGGTTACACCCGGCCCCGCTTTATCACGAATCTGGACGAGCACTGCTCAGCATCGCAATTAGCTGAACCGGAGAAGCGACAACTCGTGATGGGTTCTTTAGAAGCCGGCGGTGACTTCGTTAACGAAAGGGGCTCCCAATCCTGTCCGACACCCGACCTTCGCAGAGGCGTTCCGTTTCTGGCTGAAGCTTGGTTTCATCAGCTTCGGCGGGCCGACTGGGCAGATCGCGATCATGCATGCGGAGCTGGTGGAGAAAAAGCGCTGGATCAGCGAAGCGCGGTTTCTGCATGCGCTGAATTACTGCATGCTTCTGCCGGGCCCGGAGGCGCAACAGCTCGCCACGTATGTCGGCTGGCTCCTGCACAAAACGTGGGGCGGAATCGTCGCGGGTGCGCTCTTCGTCATCCCGTCGATGTTCATCCTCTGGGCGCTGAGTGTGGTTTATGTGACGTTCGGCGCGGTGCCGTGGGTCGCTGCGATCTTCTACGGTCTAAAGCCGGCGGTGCTGGCGATTGTCGCCGCGGCGGTGATTCGCATCGGCAGCAAGGCGCTGAAGAACGAAGTCATGTGGTCGGTGGCGGCGCTCGCGTTTGTGGCGATCTACTTTTTCAAAGTGCCGTTTCCAATCATCATCCTCGCGGCTGCGCTAACTGGCTTCGTCGGAGGGAAAGTGCGGCGTGATAAGTTCCTGGTGATCGGCGGCCATGGCTCATCCTCCGTTGCTGCAGGCGCGACGGTGATCGATGACGAAGCAGAGGCGGCCGAGCACACGCGACCGACACTCGCGCGCGCCTGGAAGGTCGCGGGGACGGGGCTGGCTTTGTGGTGGATGCCGGTCGCGATGCTCGCCCTCTGGCTGGGCACGAACCACACGCTCGTGCGCGAGGCGATCTTCTTCAGCAAAGCGGCAATGGTGACCTTTGGCGGAGCGTATGCCGTTCTGCCGTATGTCGCGCAGCAAGCAGTCGAGACGCATCACTGGCTTACCGAGGCGCAGATGCTCGATGGCCTTGGGCTCGCCGAGACTACTCCGGGCCCGCTGATCATGGTGCTGCAATTTGTCGGCTTCCTCGGCGGCTGGAACCAGCCCGGCGCGCTCACTCCTCTGCTCGCCGCGACGCTCGGCGCGTTCATCACAACCTGGACGACTTTCATCCCGTGCTTTCTCTGGATTTTCCTCGGCGCGCCGCACATCGAGCAACTCCGTGGAAATGAGAATGTCACCACCGCGTTGTCTGCCGTGACCGCGGCGGTCGTCGGCGTGATTCTCAATCTCGCAGTCTGGTTCGGCCTCGCGGTGCTTCGCCCTCAGCTTCCGCTGACGCACGAGCGAATCACCGATTGGTTCGCGCTCGCGATTGCTGTGGTCACCTTCTTTGGAATGGTGCGCTGGAAGTGGGACGTGATCCCGGTGATCCTTGGCGCGGGTGTGGTCGGCCTCGTTTACAAAACGCTGCTCTGAAGCGGCACAGGCGGCTTTCCGGTCATCCGGCGTTAACACTGTCCCGGCGGCCAGCCGCATACGCTTCGAAAACGCGACGGATCTCATCCCGTACGCGCCGAAACACGGCCAGTTGTCCTTCCTCGCTGCCAGTCGCGTGTGCGGGATCGTCGAAGCCCCAATGGTGGCGGTTCACGTGGCCAGGGAAAACCGGGCACGCCTGATCGGCATTGCCGCAGACGGTGATGATCGTCTCGACTCCCTGGTTGAGGAACTCGCTGACGTGCTTGGAATGGTGCGCGGAAATATCGATGCCGATCTCGTGCATCGCCCGAATCGCCAGCGGATGCACATAGCCGGCCGGTTTGGACCCGGCACTCGCCACGCGGATCGTATCGCCGACAGCGGCACGCAGGATTCCTTCCGCGAGGTGGCTGCGGCATGAGTTGCCGGTGCAGAGGATGAGAACGAGCGGCTTGTCCATCGGCGCGGGGCACTAGCAACAGCCCGTTCCAGTGCCTCCCGCGGCTGGCGGCAGGCAGAGGTGTTTTGCGAGGCAATCAGTGTGTTTCGAGCCGAGGCGGAACGTGAGCACGCCGTCCGCGGCAGTCGCCGCGAGCACGGGGAATTGCGAAATCGCGCAGTCTTCGTATTCGACTTCCACTTCGAGATCGTCCGAACGGAAGAGCGGGGAAGCCAGATCGAGAACCCCGGCCAGCTTGCCCGGAGCGAGCCGATGCTCGACGTCATCCGCAACCCAGGCCTGGAGCGTGCAGTTGGAGGTTTGGCGGACCGTTCCACCGCAATCGATGAAGCTCTTATCGATCCGTCCCGCTTCGGTGATATGGGCATGCGCCGGGATCACATCTTCATCGGGCAGGATGAACCGCAGTTCGGCGTTCGGGTTGGTTTCGAGGTGGGTTTTGAAGTCAGACAGTTTCATGATTGGGTTGGTCTTTTGATTCGGAAGAGGCTCCGCAGCACGCCGATCCGCGCACCGCGGAGCACACCGGCACGGCGAGAAGCGCGCCGAGCATCGGCGCGGTGAGATAGACCCAGAGGTGCTCGAGATGTCCGCTCACCACGGCGGGCGCAATGGAACGCACCGGGTTCATCGAGGCTCCGGAGATCGGTCCGGCGAACATGGCCTCGAGCGCGACGACTGCGCCGATCGCAATGCCCGCGGTGATCCCTTTCTCCTTCGCGCCCGTCGAGACGCTGAGGACAACCAGCATCAGCAGAAAGGCAAGCACGACCTCGAGGACGAAGCTTTGCATCGCTCCGCCCGTCGGCAACGTCGCGCCGAGAGTCTGATCGGCCGGGAAAAGGAAGCGCAGGAGGCCGCTCCCGGCGAACGCTCCCAGCAGCTGCGCGCCGACAAAGCCGGGAACACAGCGCCACGGAAAACGCCCCGCCGCCGCGAAGGCGGTGGTCACTGCCGGATTGAAATGCGCGCCGCTCACGTCGCCGAACGTATAGATCATCGCGAGGACGATCAGTCCGAAGGTGATGGCGACGCCGGGATGCGTGATCGCCCCGGCGCTGGCGTGGTTGATCACCATCGCGCCCGTCCCGGCGAAGACGACTGCGAACGTCCCGAGAAACTCCGAGAGGAGCTTTCTCTTCATGCGCGCGCGGCTTTAGGCTTGCTGCCCCTCGCGGTCTTCGGCTGCTCCCCACAACACTCCGCCAGCGGCCCCGCGCAGTTTGCCAACGCGCGATTCATCCGCCGCAAATCAGCGCTGAAGACGGCGTTTCCGCGGCAGCAATCCTGCAAACATTTCATGTTCGCGGTCAGCTCCGCTGAAGCCTTCACCGGAAGCGAATAGACGATCCACGTGCCTTCCCGCTTCGTCTCCACCAGCGCATGCTCGCGGAGATAGGCGAGGTGTTTGGAAATCTTCACCTGCGGTGCGCTCAGGATCTCCTGAAAGTGACAGACGCAGAGCGCCTGATGGGAAAGCAGATGGAGGATGCGCAGCCGCGTCTCGTCGCAGAGGCACTTGTAGATCGCGATCAGCTTCACACCGGAGACATACCGGAAAGGAATATGCGTAGAGAAGAATATACCGAACCTTCGTGGCTCGCCGCGGTCTTACTCCGGTGGTGCGGCGTTCGCCACTTTATCCGGGAAGTTCTTCTTCAAAGTCACGAGCCCGGTTTGGAATGACTCGAGATCGGCGCGGGCCGAAGGGAGGGCACGAGCAGCGTTCGCCTGCGCGATGGCGGTGAGGTTCTTGACCAGTCCGTCCACCTGCGTTTGGACGACCGCTTGTTTGTTGCCAGCTTTCGCAGGCAACGCTTTGAGCAGGACGGGGAATGCCTGCGTCACTTCATCGAGCGCTTCGTACTTCTTTTGGGTGAAGTTCTGATTCAGCTCGCCGTGGTGCTGGTTGATCAGCCCAAAGATCCCCTCGAGCGAATCGGGCACCTGGATGTCCGGACCGCTGCTCTCGTTCACGCTATCATCGAGATACGCGGGCTTGCCCGATTTCGCCGGCGTCGGATCGTATTCCACGCGCGCGGTGAGCGCTTTCGCAGCCGGCGTTTCCTTGATCTGAATGACCGTGGTGTAGGGCGCGCCGGCCGGAAGCGGCTCCGTAAGAAAAGTGTCGCCCTGCTTCTCAACGGTCAGCTTTTTAGCGGAGGCGCGCGGTCCTGCGGTCACGATGATGTTCTGCCCGGTGAGCGCGATCGGCTTGCGATCCTTGTCGAGCAACGCGACTTCGGCGCGCCCGTCTTTGTTCACTGCAAACTCGACGTTCGGAACCGTCGGGGAATCGAGGTAGATCACGCGTCCGCCTTTCGGGCCGATGGTGATGCGTTCATGGGCAAAGGCCGACGCTGCGAGAGCGGCAACGGTCGTGATGAGCAGGAGTGTGTTTTTCATAGGAGGCTGGTGGGTGGCTATTGGGCGACTGGTGCGCGAAGTCGGAGAGCGCGTTCCGCTGCCTTGCGGCCGAAGAGCCAGAAGACGGCGGGCGTCACCGCGAGATCGAGCAGGGTGCTGCTGACCAAGCCTCCAACGATGACGACCGCCACGGGGTGCAGGATTTCCTTGCCCGGCTCGTCCGCCGCGAGGAGCAGCGGAATGAGCGCAGTGCCTGCGGCAAAGGCGGTCATGAGCACAGGCACGAGCCGCTCGAGTGTGCCGCGCGTGATCATCTCGCGGCTGAAACTTTCGCCTTCGTGCCGCATGAGGTGCAGGTAATGCGAAAGCATCATGATGCTGTTGCGCGCGGCGACTCCCGCCACGGCGATGAAGCCGACGAGCGTGGCGATCGAGATGTTGTCGATGAGCAGCCACGTGAGTGCGAGGCCGCCCATCAGGGCGAGGGGGATGTTGATGAGGACCTGTGCGGCCAGCGACGCGCTGCCGAAGTATCCATAGAGCAGGAACGCAACGATCAGCAGGACCAGCCCGGAGAAGATGGCGATGCGCCGCGAGGCTTCCTGCTGCGATTTGAATTCCCCTTCAAAGCTCAGGAAGTAGCCCTGCGGAAGCTGCACCTTCTCGCGCACTTCGCGCTGGAGGCGTAACACGAGCGACTCCAGGTCGCGCTCGCTGGTGTTGGCGCCGATCACGATGCGGCGCTGCGTGTTCTCACGGTTGATGACGTTCGGCCCTTTGCTCTCGCGCACATCGGCGACCAGCCGCAGCGGGAGACGCTGGCCAGTCCCCGTTTCAATGAGCATATCCCCGAGCTTTTCGGGGCCGTCGCGCCATTCGGGCGGCAGACGCAGGAGGAGATCGAGCGTGCGCTGGCCTTCGCGAAGTTGGGTGATCACTTTGCCGCCGAGCAGCGTGGCGAGTTGTTCGTTCATCGCCCCAGGCTGCACGCCGTAGGCGCGCGCGCGCTCTCGGTTCACTTCGATGCGGAGCTGCGGAATCGGCACCTGCTTTTCCAGAAAGACATCGGTGAAGCCGGGGATGCTTTTCGCGATGAGCTCGATCTCGCCGCCCTTTGCGCGGAGCACGTCGAGATCGGGTCCGAAGAGCTTCACCGCGACTTTGGCGGAGACGCCGCTGAGCATGTGCGCGAGTCGATGGCCGATCGGCTGGCCGACGTTTGTGAAGGTGCCCGGAACGCCTCCCAGCTTCTTGCGAATGTCGGCGAACACCTCGGTGCGGGGCCGTCCGCCTTCCTTGAACTCGACATCGAATTCGTTCACCGACACCGGCATCACGTGGTCGTCGCGCTCCGCACGACCGGCGCGGCGCCCGACGCTCTTCACCTCGGGGATCTCGAGGAGCAGCTTCACGCCGGCGGTGCCGATCTCATTGCTCTGCTGGAGCGAAGTGCCGGGCGCGCTGGCGAAGGAAATCGTGGCGCTGCCTTCGTTGAAGGTGGGTAGAAAATCTTTGCCCATCATCGGGTAAAGCATCAGCGCGGCGAGGAGCAGGAAGCCGGTGATCGCGAGCACGAGCAGCGGGACATCGAGAGCCGCGCGGAGAAAAGTGCGGCTGACCAACGCCTTCAAACCGCGGACGAAAAAACCGTCGCCGTGCGCCTGGACGTGCTTCGCGCCGTCGATCTCCGGGCGGATGGCTTGGCTCCGCGGATTCAGCAGGAATGAGCAAAGGACCGGGATGACCGTGAGCGAGACGACGAACGACGCCGCCATGCTCGTGATCGTGGCGATGGCAATCGGTGTGAAGAGCCGTCCTTCGAGGCCTTCCAGAGCGAGCAGCGGGAGGAAGACCAGGATGATGAGAACGGTCGCGTAGAGGATCGAGTTCCGCACTTCCCCGGAGGCCGAGGCAATGACATCGAGCTTCGGTTTCGGCTCGGACAACGCGGCGTTTTCGCGCAGGCGGCGGAACACGTTTTCCACGTCCACGATGGCATCATCGACCACCATGCCGATGGCGACGGCGAGCCCGCCGAGGGTCATCGAGTTCACCGACACGTCGAACCATTTGAATACCAGCATCGCTGTGACGAACGACAGCGGTATCGCGGTGAGCGTGATGAGGGTGGTGCGGAAATTCAGCAGGAACAGGAAGAGGACAATCGTCACCACGATCGCGCCATCACGGATCGCTTCCTTGAGGTTGCCGATCGCGTGCGAAATGAAATCGCCTTGCCGGAAAAGCAGCTGGATCTCGACGCCGGCGGGGAGCGACGGCTTCAGTTCCTCGAGCGCTTTCTCGATGTCCGCGGTGAGTCGCAGCGTGTCGAAGCCGGGCGACTTATCGATGCTGAGGATCACGCCGGGGTGGCCGTCGATGCTCGCGTCGCCGCGCATCGGCTGGACGCCGTATTCGACGCGCGCCACATCGCTGATGAGCACTGCCCGGTCGCCCCGGATCTTGATCACCGTGCTGCCCAGCTCGGCCAGGTCAGTGCTCATGCCGAGGTTGCGGACCATGATTTCCTGCGTGCTCGTGGTCAGATAGCCACTCGTGGAATTGTTTGCCGCTTTCCCCACCGCACTCTCCAGTTCGGCGAAAGTGATGGCGTGCGCCGCGAGCCGATGCGGGTCAGGCAACACCTGCACCTGCTTCACGCCGCCGCCAATGGTCAGCACTTCGGCCACGCCCGCGATGCTCTGCAGTCGCCGCGCAATCGTCCAATCGGCGAGGGTTCGGAGTTCACGCGGAGCAACGGAGTTGTCCGTGCTCCGCAAGCCGACGAGCAGGATCTCGCCCATCAGCGAAGAGACGGGCGTGAGCCCCGGCTTGACGCCTGCGGGCAGGTTCCCCGCCGCGGCTTGCAGCCGCTCCTGGACGAGCTGCCGCGCGCGATAGATGTCTGTGCCCCAGGCGAATTCCGCAAAGACGAGCGACAGCCCCACATCGGAATTCGAGCGCAAGCGATCGAGTCCGCTGACGCCTTGCACCACGCTTTCGATGGGCTGCGTGACGAGGCTCTCGACTTCCTCGGGTGCGAGGCCGGGCGATTCCGTGAGGATCGTCACGGTCGGCTTCGTCATGTCCGGCAGCACTTCCACGGGCAAATTGCGCGTCGTCTGCACGCCGAGCACGAGCAGGAGCAGCGCGAGCGCGAGAACGAGCGGTCGATTGCGCAGCGAAAAGCGGATGAGCCGATTGAGCACAGCGTTGGAGTTTACTTCGGTGAGGGCTTGCCTAGCGGGTCGGGCGTTTGCGTACTGCGATGCCGAGCGCAACGAGCAGCCCGAGCATCAACGCGGTGGTCGCGGCGAAGAACATCGCCAGCGGTGTGAAATCGAAGGGGCTGCCCGCTTGGGCGGAACCGGTGCCACCGGCCCCTTTCGCCTGCTCCGCAGCGATCAGTTCCGACCCGTCTACCGCATGCGGGTGACCATGCGCGGCGTCCAGCGCCTCCTTCAAAGAGACACTCCCTTTTCCCGCGAAGACGAGCGCGTAAGCTCCCCGCGTGACGACCTGATCGCCAGGCAGCAAGCCGCTCGTGATCTCGATCAGCCGGTCATTCTGCGCGCCGATCACTACGGGCGTTTTGATGAACGTGTTTTTCAGTTCGTAGTCCGCGACATAGACGAACCGCTGCGTGCCGTCGCCTTGCACCGCCTCCCGCGGAACACTCATCACCGCCTCGCGCTTGCCGGTGACAATCGAGAACTCCGCGCGCATGCCGGGACGCAAAACTTCGTCGGGATTATCGACATGAAATGCCGCCTCGATCGTGCCTGCCTCGGCGTCTGCTTCCGTTCCCAAGTGCTCGATATTGCCCCCAAAATCGCGGCCCGGATAACCCGCGGCGCGGATGCGGCCCGTCTGACCAATCTGGACGCGAGACGCCAGATGTTCCGGGACCGCGGCGACCGCATGCACGGCGCTGAGATCGAAGATCTCGATCAGTGAATCCTCGGCGCTGACCGGCTGACCCGGCGCGACCTTCACGGCCGAGACATGGCCGGTCATCGGTGCGAGCAGCCGCACAGTCGGCGGCGGTTCGCCGGGCTGCCGGCTCTCGAGCAACACGGCTTCCGCGCCCTTCTCGATCCTGGTGTCGATATGCGCGGAGACCGACAGCGCTCGACCCGGCACCCGGCTGCTGATCACTGCGCGTCGGCCGGGCGCGACCTTGATGCGCCCGAGCGCGAAGATTGTTTCCTCGAAGTCGGATTCCTCCACTTCGGCCGTTGTGAGGTTGAGATTCTTGACGGCGGTTTCGTCGAGGATGACGGAATTGGCAGCGCGATCGGAGTCCGCGGCGACGAGGACTCCGGCGGCGAAGCAAAGCTGAAACGTAATGGCCCTCAGGAGCAGGGCAGGAGCCGAAGCCCGCGATTGCGAGCGCGCGAAAGGTGCAGAAACAATCATTTACCAGCCGCTCCTCGGGTCGAAAAGGTTCGTCCAACCGCCGCGTCGTACCGCACCCGCGCCAGGTGGTAGTCGCGCAACGCATCGACCCGCCGCTGCGAGAGTTCCAGCCGGCGTGACCTTGCGCGGAGCACTTCCGTGAGCGGGGTTTGACCGGTCGCGTAGGTGTTGCGCAGCTGTTCTTCGACTTGTGCAGCCATCGGCAGCAACCCGCCGTCCATCGCGGCGACAAGCCTTGTCAGCGTAGCCATCTCGGTCCGGGCCGCCTCAGCTTCCGCCCGGATGCTGAGGGTGAGCGCATCGATTTCCCTCCCGGCTCGCGCAGCGGCTGCAGTGGCCTCGGCGATGCCGCCCTCGTTCTTGTTCCAGAGCGGCAGAGGGACGCTCAGCCGGAAGCCAAGGAAGTAGTCGTTGGAGAATCCCTCCGGTGCGTCTTCCATGCGATCGGCACCCGCGAAGAGCCCGGCGCCGATGTCCTGCCACTTCTGCGCGCGAGCCAGGCTCAGCGATTCTCGCGCAGCTTCCGCCTGGTGCTGCACGGCTGCGAGATCACCGCGGATCGGTCCTGTTGCGCCTCTCCCAGGCATCGCGCCCGGAGGGGCGAGCGAGCCGGTGATCTCGATATCGTCCTCTCCAGCGAAACCAAGCAAAGGGCGCAACTCTCCGCGCAATGTGGCCGCTGAGGCTTCCAGCTGGAGCAACTCAACGGTGAGCTGCTGCGTCTCCAGTTGCGTCTGCGTCGCATCCACCGCTGCGACCTCGCCCGTGGCGACCCGCCTCGTGATGAACTCCGTCTGCTCGCGACTGTTGGTGAGTTGTTGCGCACGTAGCTCTTGCTGCGCTCGCAAGGCGAGAAGCTTCACCGCAGCGGTTCGCACTTCCGCGATCAGCCTCCGCTCCGCATCGCGTATCTCGGCGTCGGCGGCGGCGAGTTGCGCGCGCGATACTGCCTTTTCGAACCGAAGCCGACCGGTGAGGGGAAACCGCTGCATGAAGCCGACCTCGAACGTCCGCTCCGGCATCCGCGGGTTCTGCGAAAACTCGATCTCAAGTTCGGGATTGGGCAGCCGACCGGCACCGAGCAGGCGACCGCGTGCTTCGTCAAGGCGCAGACGGGCGGCGGCGAGCTGACGATTATGGCGAAGTGCATAAGCGGCCGTTTCGTCGAGGCGCAGCCGGACCTCGTTCGCCAAAGCGGACGAAGCGAAGAGCAGGAAGGTGAGAATGGTTTTCATGGGTGAAAGGAAGAGAAGGGCGTGAAACGATGGAGTGCCGCGGGTGCGGAGATCCGAAAGTGGACACCCGCGTTGCTCGAAAACCCTCGTGACACGAGGGCACACCACGGGCGTGCTTTAACCGACGAGCTGCGGCGGGTAATCGATACCCGCGACAGGAGCTTCCGGCATCGCTTCCGCGTGCATGCCCACCAGCCGAACGGAACGGACCACCACGATGACGACGGACCCGTCCGCCGGAACGGCAGCCAGCGCCGCATGACACGTCAGCATGTGGTCGCCATCCTGGTCCGGATCCTCGCCGTCTTCGTGATGCTCGTCGCCTTCGTGCTCATGCACCTCACCCAGCGCATGCACTTCCAACCCATGATGATGATGAATCTCAAACTGACCCAAAACCTGATGACCGTGTCCCGCCGCGAAGAGCAGCGCCACAAGGACGATCAGCAAACGATGGGCGCAGAGAGACAGCATCCTTGGGTGAAGCGGTAGGTCGCCGTTCGGGCAGTGTCAAGGCGCAGCTCTGCCCCTGGGCGGCGCGATCGTTCCGATCCTCGAACATTGCCACCGAAAGTAGGGCCGGTCGGATTCGAACCGACAACGAAGGGATTATGAGGGCGCGGCGGTGTTGCTAACGCCTCTGTAATGACGTGAAGTATTTCAGCTGCTACCGGCTTGCTACTCTGTGTCAGCTCGCCGAACAGCGCTCTTAGTTGCTGATTCTCCTGCGTCAGCCGCCAGTTGTCCTGCAGGATGTGCGCTTCATTGCCGTGACTCGTCTCCAACAGGTGGATATATGCTCGCGCCTTCTCGGGTAGAGCGTTGATTTCTGCGGATGTCATGGTGGAGGTGTTCCGATGGCCATGCCGCGGCGGGCGGCATTGGCTACCCCTCCGCTCAATCAGGGCGCAACATCACAAAAGCCAAAACGAGTTGACGGACTACAGCTCACGAGATCCGCACGTCATCCCCGCGAGCACGTTCGGGCGTCAGGCCGCTCGCCAGTAACGGCCTGCGGAGTGTAGGCGGCGGCACTGAGGGTCCCACGCTTCCACCTTCTCGTTGCTGAGAACTTTTGGTTGCAAGGGTGCAACGCGGATTACATGCTCCCG
>JAQGOK010000057.1 GCA_028293645.1 Chthoniobacter sp. | reverse complement strand
CGGCCCAGAGGATCAGCCCATACCAGGCGTTCACCGCTTCGCTCGACGACTCATTGTTGTTGCCGTCGCCAAACTTCGCGTGGCCGCTCGCCCACGAGTGCCCGGCGTAGGGATCGAAGTTGCGCAGAAAGGGGAACATCGGGTCCTGGCGATCGGCGCTGGCAATGTCGCGGATGAGCAGGCGCACCATGCCGCCCCAATCCTTCGCCCACTCCGCATCGCGCCGCGCGATCTCCGCCGCCGCGCGGATGAAGTAGCCGTAGTGAAAGTGGTGATCGTTCAGCTCCACATCCGAGCCGAAGCTCGCCGGGTAACCGATGAGCGTCCCCCAATTCGCATCGTAATAGAAGACGCCGTCCTTCGCGGTTTTCGGCGCGCCGCTCGCGTCGCTGGCGGTGAAGAAATTCTCCAGCGACGCCTTGATCCGCCGGGTCAGCTCCGCCGCCGCGGCCTTGTCGCCGAGCTGCTCCGCGATCGGCAGCAACGTCGCCCATTTCCCGAGCTGCTTGCCGAGCCAGTAGGTGTCGGCGACGAGCTGGGGTTTATCGGGGAGGTCGTCTTTTAGCAGAGCACGCAGCTCTTCGGAATGCCCGGTCGTTCGGATGGGAAACGTTGGAAGGAAAGCCGCTGAGAAAAGGCCAAGAGGAATACTTGTGCCCGCTCCGAGCCACATGCGTCCGCGGATTGAGTGATATTCCAGATCGAGTTCGAAGAGAGGCGGCTCTGTATGCTCATGGGAAACAGGGCTGCGCCTCTGATGCGGATAAAGGCTGAACACAGACCGCCGCTGTTTGCCCTCATAGGAGCGGGTTTGAACATCGAACGCGGAAAAGCCTGCGAAAGGCGTTTTTGGGAAACTCCATTTGGCGTGGGTCTCAACGACATGGTTGTGAGCGAAGTCCGAAATGGCCTTCAACGTGTCCGCCGCGTTGTCCGGAAGCACCGCCGCGGAGAAGTACCCCTTCCCCTTCGCATTCACCGTCCACTTGCTCTGCGCGAGATCGCTCCACGTCGAGCCCGTCGGCGCGAAGAGGCCGTAGTGGCGGTTGCCGATGGTGATGCCGAGCACCGCGTCCTGCGCCGTGCCGCTCCAAACCTTCGGCGCAACCTTGCCAAAATCGAGCGTCACGTCGCCGCCCCCGATCGTCACATACACAAACGGCGAACCGTGGCCGAAGCTGGTGCGCAGACGGAAGTCAGGCGTCCCGCCTGACGCGGCCGGGGCGGCGGACCCGTCAGGCGGGACGCCTGACTTCCGGAAGAGCAGATCGACGAACCAATCGCTGTAGCCATCAACGCGCGCCTCGGGGAACTCTTTCACCGCCGAGTGGCCGATCGTGAAATCATCCGGCGCGCCCGGCATCCCGCCGAAGATGCCCGATTTGTTCGCCGTGATATTCGCCCCCGGATACGCGACGCGCAGCCCACCCGGCTCCGCCTTCACCGCCAGTGGATGCGGAAAGAGCGCGTCGCCAAACGGCTTCCACGCCAGCGAACTCCACCAGTCATTCGTCGGCATCGGCCCCTTCACCTTGTCCGTCCGATAGATCTCCTTCTGCGGAGCCCTGGCGCCTGCCGGGAGCTTCGTCGTGTAGCTCCCCTTCCCCACCTTCACGATGTCCTGCGCATGTGCCGTCACCGTGAACCACACGGCAACAAGGACGAGCACACGCCGATGGAACGAAGACATCCGGCGAGGCTTCCGAGGGCCGCCAGTTGCTGCAAGCAACTTCTCCCATTCCGGGTAGCGCGCTCGTTCTCAAAGCGTCCCGAGCCCGAGGAAAGTTCGTCTCCGCAGAAGGCGGCGACCAGCGCGCGGAACGAGCGCGCTACCCAGACGAACTCCCACGGACACGGCTCAGTGCTGGGGAGCACAGGCGGCCCGCCTGTCGTTTCCGGCGGCCCGCCGGAAACCCGCGGCGTAGTTACGCGCTCCCCTTTTCATTCATGACGCGAATCACCGAAGCTTCAAGCCGCAGCCACGTCGCAGGGCTTCGGCGGGCCGCTGAAGCCGACAGGCGGGCCGCCTGTACTCCCCAGCCACCTGATTCAAAACGTGCGCACCTTCAGTGCTTCTTGAGGAAGGGCACAGACTCGAAGACTCCCCCGAGCGACAAAGGCTTGGCGTCGTCGCGGCGTTCAGATTCCCTGCGCGCATGCAACTCCCCCGCGTCCTCTTCGCGTCTGCTCTTCTTTGCCTGAACGTGCTCACTGCGGGTGCCGCTGAGTCCGCCATCCCGCTTTGGCCGCAAGGCGCGCCGGGCGAACAAGACCTCCAGCTCCCCGCGGAAGCCGACCTGACGAAACCCAACGAGGGGAAAGTCGCCGACAAGACTGTCATCCGCCTCGGCAACGTCTCGGCGCCTTCGCTGACCTTCCACCCTGCGCCCGCCGCGCAAAATACCGGCACCACGGTGCTCGTCTGTCCCGGTGGCGGTTACAACATCCTCGCGCTCGATCTCGAAGGCACCGAGGTCTGCGATTGGCTGAACAGCCTCGGGGTGAATGCGGCGCTGCTGAAGTATCGCGTGCCCGGCCGCAAAGGCCGCGCCCGCCACGAAGCGCCGCTCGAAGACGCGCAGCGGGCGATCGGTTTGCTTCGCCAACGCGCCGTCGAGTGGAAGCTCGACCCACAACGGATCGGTATCCTCGGCTTCTCGGCCGGTGGCCATCTTGCGGCCGTCGCGAGCAATCAGTTCGAAAAGCGCGGCTACAGCGCTCTCGATGAGGCCGATCAGCAAAGCTGCCGTCCGGATTTCACGGTGCTGATCTATCCCGCTTACCTCGCGCTGAAGGACGAGGGGAACAAGATCGCGCCCGAACTACCGATCTCCGCGAAAACGCCGCCGACCTTCATCGCGATGTCGCAAGACGATCCCGTGCGGGTGGAAAACGCCCTCTTCTATTCGCTCGCCCTCAAAGAGGCGAAGGTCCCGTGCGAGCTCCACGTGTATCCTTCGGGCGGACACGGCTACGGCTTGCGCCCCTCGGATCACCTCGTCACCACCTGGCCTGCGCGGGCCGCGGATTGGATGCGTTCGCGTGGGCTGCTGAAGTCCGCGCCTTAGCGTTGCTCGCGCAACGAGGCGTCCACCAGCCGCCTCACGCGCAAGGAATCGCGGAGCATCTGGAGGCTGTCGCGGACCATCCGGACGCGGCTTTCCGGTGAGTTGATCCATTCCACTGGCAGATCCTCGATCTTGTACCCGAGCCGCTCGGCGAGCAGCAGCACTTCGACATCGAAGGCGAAACCGTCGAGCTTTTGCCGTGAAAAGATCGCCTGCGCCGGGGCGTGGCGGAACGCTTTGAAGCCGCACTGTGTGTCGTGCAACGGGGCGACGCCACAAAGCCGCAGCACGCGATTGAAGGTCACGCCCATGCTTCGTCGCAGCCAGCTTTGCGCCAGCGTGATTTGACTCCGCGCGTGCTGGCGATTGCCGATCAGCACGTCGATCTCGGGATGCGCGGCGAAGTGCGCGAGGAACTTCGACACGTCGGCCAGCGGCACGCTCAGATCGGCATCCATGTAAAAGATGTGCGCGCCTTTCGCCCGCAACATTCCGCTGCGCACCGCGTAGCCTTTGCCGCGCTGGACCTGATTATCGATCGCCTGAAAATGCGCTTGGCGCGCGGCGAACTCGGCAGCTATCTCCAGCGTGCCGTCCGAGCCGCGCTCGACGACGACCAAGACTTCATACGGAAATGCCAGCCCTTCGCAAAACTCGGCCAGCCGCTGCAAGGTCGGCGGCAGCCGGCGCGCCTCATGGAATGCAGGCAGAACGATGGAGAGGAACGGGCTTTCCGGCATGGGGCGGCGCCGTGTGTAGCACGTTCAGCGTCGGGGAAAAGCGCCTGCTGCAATCCCCTCTCTTCCCTGCCCTGCCGTGTCTTCGTTGAAATCGGGAGCGGTCGCCGCGCCCGCGCTCTGGCTGACGCGCAGCGGCTGGATCTCGCTCGCAATTGTGCTGCTCGCGCTCGCGCTGCGGGTGGTCGCGCTCGATATCAAACCGGCGCATTTCGACGAAGGCGTGAACGGCTGGTTCGTCGATCAAATCACGCGCGACGGCTACTATCATTACGACCCGACGAACTTCCACGGGCCGCTGCATTTCTATGTGCTGTTTGTCGCGCAGACGCTTTTCGGCAGGAGCGAATGGGCGCTGCGTCTGCCGCTCGCGCTCGTCAGCACGGGATGCGTGGTGCTGATGCTCGCCTTTCGGCGCTACTTCGGTGAACGCGCGTGTCAGATCGCAGCGCTCGCGATGGCGGTGTCGCCCGGGTTCGTTTTCTACGGCCGTTACGCGATCCACGAGAGCTGGCTGGTGTTCTTTCTCCTGCTGACGATTTGGGGGTTGATCGGCCTCTGCCACGAAGGCTCGCGACGCTTTCTTTGGGCGACGGGGCTCGGACTGACCGGAATGGTGCTGACCAAGGAGACTTACATCATCCACTGGATTGCGCTGGCTCTCGGCTACCTGACTTTGCGTTGGCTGGAACGGTTGGGCTGGCTCTCCTCAGCGACGCGTTTCCGAGCGGCGCCGCAGCGTTGGGACAAGCGCGATCTCGCCCGCGTCGGTGGCGTCGGTGCGCTGCTCATCCTCTTCTTTTACACCGGCGGCTTCCTCGACTGGCCGGCGCCACGGACCTACGGCCCGGAAGGTTTGCCCAATCCGCAGGGCTCCATCTGCGGCCTCTATGAAACCTTCGGTGCCTGGCTTTTCACCGGCGTGCATGCAGACACCGGCCATGGCAAGGACTGGTGGTACTGGCTGGAACTCCTCAGCCAATACGAGTGGCCGGCGTTGCTCGGTTTGCTCGCGGCGCTGGCGATCGTCAGGCCTGGCGTCGGTCGGCACTTGCGATGGGTTGCGATCTCCGGCGGCGGCACGCTCTGCGCATACTCGATCATCCATTACAAAACGCCGTGGTGTCTGATCGCCATGATCCCGCCATTCTATTTCGTCTTCGGCGCAGCGGTCGTGCATCTATCGAAACGCTTTGACCGTTGGGCCACCGGAGCACTCGCGGGCATACTTTTGCTCTGCTCGTTGGGTCGATCGCTGGCGCTCAATTTCCGCGACTTCGCGAGCGAGCTTGAGCCCTACGCCTATGTCCAGACGGTGCTCGACATCAACAAGCTGCTCCATCCGCTTCGCACGATCGCCGCGGCGGATCCGCGGAATTATCACCTCACCGGATATCTCGTCCTGGCCGATCAGCACCCGCTCGTGTGGTTGCTCGGCGACTTTACCCGCGCGCATTTTGGTCTGCTTACGGATCTCCCGGAAGACCTGAGTGACGGCAAGTTCCTCGTCGTCGATGAGATCTTTGTCGAAGAGATCGAACGCTCGCTGAAGGGCTCGTTCTTCCGCGAACAGATCACGATCCGCGGCAACTCCGGCGCGACGCACATGATTTATTTCGAGCGGGAAACCTTCGCGGCGCTTTTCCCCGGACGTGTCCCGGAGTTCGAAGGTCCGGTGATCCCCGAAGAGGACGCGCCATGAACTTCGTCGCGGCGATTCTTTACGGCACCGCCAGCAGCGTCCTGCTCGCGATCACGCTTGCCGCTCTGCGCGGCGGACTGAGCCACGCAGCGGCTTGCGTGGCGCTCGGCTGCGGAGCGTTGGTGACTGGGTGGACGTTTTGGAAAACCCGCCGCGAAACGTCAGCGGAGAAGCCGCCGCACGGCTGGGAGTTCGCAGCGATGGCTCTCTACACGGTGGCTTCGGCACGCGCCTTCCTGTGGCTCATCTTTTCCGACAAAGACAAGCTCCAGGTCCTCTCGCCGAACAATCTCGGCGATCTCTCGCTGCATCTCACTTACATCCGCTACTTCGCAAACGGCGCCGCATTCTGGCCCGAGAACCCGATCTTCGCGGACGGACCGCTGACCTATCCGATCGGCGTGGATCTTTTCAACGCGCTGCTCGTGCTCGCCGGAGTCGATCCACTCCGCGGCTTGATCTGGGTGGGGCTCGCGGGCGCCATCCTGGCCGGATGCGCGTTGTGGAAATGGGGCCGCGGCATCGCGCTCATCGCCTTTCTTGCCAATGGCGGACTCGCGGGATTCGGCGTTTTTGTCAGCGGCCGCTTCGTTGATTTTCAGGCGGAACTCGCCTGGAAGAGCATCTTCCTCGCGATCTTCGTCACCCAGCGCGGTCTGCTCTTTGCCCTGCCCGCCGGGCTGTTGCTCCTTGCAAGCTGGCGGGCTCGCCTCTTCCACCCGGCCGACGAGAAAGCCTGGCGACTGCCGCTCTGGGGCGAAGTGCTCCTTTACGCGTCGATGCCGGTCTTCCATCTGCACACGTTCCTCTTTTTCTCCCTGCTGCTCGGCTCCTGGTGGCTCCTGCACGCACCGGCGCGGGGCCCGTTGATGCGCGTCGTCGGTCTGTCGCTCGCACCTGCGACGATCCTCGTGCTGCTCGTCACCGGCATGTTGAAAGGTGCCCGCGTGCTCGGCTGGAAACCGGGCTGGATGTGGGACGACGCGTCCTGGCTGAGCTGGTGTGAGCTGCATCTGCCGGGTCCGGCGACCTTCAACGCGGCGCTCCTGTTCTGGCCCGTTAATTTCGGGTTCCTGCTGCCCATCGTCGCGCTGCTCGCGTGGAGACTTTTCCACGATCGGCACGCAGTCTGGGCGCGCGCGCTGTTCTTCCCGGCCCTGTTCATCTTCCTGCTCTGTTGCTTCGTGAAGTTCGCGCCGTGGGAATGGGACAACACCAAGATCATGCTTTGGTCCTATCTCGCGATCGTCCCACTCGCCTGGAATGAGCTCTTCCGGGGACGGCCGCTGTGGCAGTGCGCGCTCGCCGTGTTCCTGCTTTTTTGGTCCGGGTTCGCGACGCTGATCGGCGGCTTGAACGGTGCACACAAGGGGCACGACATCGCGCTGCGCAGTGAGCTGGACGGAATCGCGCACGGCATCCGCGAACTCCCGCCCCACGAACGCTTCGTCGCCTTTCCCACGTACAATCATCCCCTGCTCCTCCTCGGCCGCAAAGTCGCGCTCGGCTATCCGGGGCACGTCTGGAGCCACGGATTGCCGCTCACTGATACGAGCGATCAGGTGCGCGGGTTGATGAACGGCGACGACGAATGGCGAGTGCATGCCGCGGATCTCGGCGTGCGGTATCTCTTCTGGGGTCCGCAGGAGATTGGCGAGTACACCGACTCGACGCAGCCATGGCGCGACTCAGCCGAGTTGGTCGCGAGCGGTGACTGGGGGCAGATCTACGACCTCGCCATCGCCGCGATCGAATTCACGCCGGACGAGCCGGAGCGTCCCCCGGATACCAGCGAAAACGCGTCCGCAACGCGCTAACCATAATCGCGTCAGCGTCAGCGTCAGCGGCCAGCCCCGCGCGGCGCCTGGATCAGCCTCCCGCCTTCAAACTTCGCTCAGCACCAGAACACCTTCCGCCACGACCGATCCTGCAACACGCGCGGAAACCTCCCACTGCCATAGACCTCCGATGGCACCGAGTTTCCGAGCGGTCAGCTCGATGAGTTGCGCGGGCCGAACGGGCGCGAGGAATTTCATTCCCTTGATCGCGGACAGCCGAAACCCGCGGTCCTCACGACCCGCCGCCAGCCCAGCCGTTTGCGCCAGAGCTTCGGTCAGAATGACACCCGGGACCAACGGATCACCGGGAAAATGCCCGCGGAAGAAAGGCTCGTCCGGCGCAAAGGTTTTGCGGCAAACCGCATGCTCGTCCGGCGTGCGCTCCACGACTTCATCCACAAAAATGAACGGCGCGCGATGAGGCAACCCCAACGCGATTGGATCCTGCCCCATCAGAGGCCTTCGCCGCTCGGGAGGAAATACGCCAGCTTCCAACTGCCGCGCACCACGCGCAGTCCGCAGCGCGGGCCGTTGTAGCTGGAGTCGCTGACCAACTCCGGTGGCGAAACCATGTACTCCCCCAAGGGGACGAAATTCTGCTTGAGGAGGTCGCTCAGCACCGGCCAAAGATTCTGCTCATCCCAGTGGGTGAAAATCGCGGCACCCGGCTGCGCGCTGGCATCAGCAGAGTAGCCGAAATCCTCCGTCATCATCGAGGCGAGCATCGGCAGGTCTTTCTTGCGCGCCGCCGCCCGCAATCGCCCGACGACCGCCTGGAAATTCGTGTCCCCCGCGACGTGCTTCAGCCGCTCGCGATCCGCCTTGTCCACCTTCTTGTAAGGCTCGAAGCAACCGCCCAGCAGCAAGGCCAGAATCACAACACCGACGCGACAGAAGGTCATCCGATGTCAGATAATGACGAGCCGGATTCAACGCGAGCGTTTTCCCGGCCGGCAGCCAGACGCGGGCGCTCACCATTGCGGCGAGAGCGACGACGGAGGAGCTCTTTGCGGGTGCCAGCTACGGGAATTGGCGCGAGTCCTGGCACTGCCGGGGGACGCGATGAGCCGGAAACCGAGCAGTTGGTCAACGTCGAACTCGGCGCTGTTCTACGGCAGACTGACTCCCTGAATACCGCCTCTTCTCACGGCGCGATAAGCGTCCAAACTTCGATGACTCCGACGATTGCGAAGAGCACGACAATGAGGCCGAGGACGACATTGGTCGCGAGGCGATTGGGGCGCAGTGGCGCAGGGAATGCGACGCGGTTGTTCAGATACAGCAGCGTCGCAGCGAGGAACGGGATGAAGAGGCTGCCGAGGACGGTGAAGGCAACGACGATCAGCAGTGGCCGACCGAGAAATGCGAACGGCACGGACGCGAGCGCCATGAACAGCAGCGCAGCACGATAGGGCACGGCGCCGAGCTGCGTGGCCGCGAGGCGCTGATCGGGCGACATCCGGCGCAAGAGGCTGTAGCAGTCGGCGAAGACGCTCGGGATCGTCTGCCAGACACCGACGAGCGAGGCGAGCACCGCGGCTGAAAAACCGATCGAGTAGATGTAAAATCCGGCGGCACCCGTGAGCGCCGCGAGCGCGCCCGCCATGCGCGAGACGGCTTCGCGGTCGGTGATGGCGACGCCCGCGGAGTGAAAGACGCGGTTGGCGATGAGCATCACGGATAGCCCGAAGATCGCGGTAAAGATGTAGGCGGTCGCGAGGTCGATGCGCACAGCGCGAAGGTTGCACGCGTCCACTTTCCCCTGGTCACGCAGCAGATAGTTGTAGCTCAACAGCGTGAGCGATCCGCCGATTCCACCGATCAGCGAGAGCACGTAAGTGCCACCGCCGCTCGGGATGGTTGGCACGAAGAGCCCACGCAGCACGGCCGCAGGCTCCTGAAAGGTGAGCACGGCACAGGTCACGATGCTCACGAACATCACGACGATCAGCGGTTTCATGACGCGCGTGAACATCCCGGTGTGCGCGGACCAGATCAGCGCGAATGCGAAAATCGCTTGAGCCAGACCGCCCCACGTCCGCGGCACTGCACCGCGGGTGATGTTCTCAATGGCCAGCCCGCAACCGCTAATCAGCGCGCCACTTACCGCCACGGCCCACAGGACGAGGTAGCCCGCGAAGAGCATCAGCACCCATCGCGGAAGGTGCCGTGCCCAGCCTTCGAGCGCCGTCGAGCCAGTGGCGAGTTGCCAGCGCGCGAGACCTTCACTGAGCACGAACTTGAAAAACCCGCCGAGGGTCAGCGCCCAAAGCAGCGCAAGCCCGTGGGTCGCGCCCCCGACTGTCGCCGTGATGATGTCACTCGCTCCAATGCCACTCGTTGCCATGATGATCCCCGGACCGAACCATTTGAAAGTCTCGCGCGACTTGCTGGGGTTGAGAGATGGCGGATGTGGCACGTGCTCATGCATACATGACATGCGCCCATTCTGAAGGTCGCTGCAGCGGTTTGAAGCGAGCCTTCCGCTGGCCCCGCGTGAGGGCTGCCAGCTGAATGGAGAGTAGGGGGGTCGAACCCCTGACCTCGTCATTGCGAACGACGCGCTCTACCAACTGAGCTAACTCCCCGGTCAACGGCACCGATCTACGGTGAACGTTTGCACGGGTCAAGCCCTTCGTCGCTTCACGCCCGAATGGTGAAGCCGGGCTGAGCATCGCGTCGTCCGAGAGACGAATCCCTCCGGTCGGGAGTCGTCTCCGGTGCCGGCGACATCGGTGTCCGCCTCCTTTATCGCGAGAACGTCACGCGGGCGACACTCAAGCGTCATCTTGAGGCGGGACGTTGGGAGACCGTCTTATTCTGTTGCGGATCACCTTCCTCTACCCTCGGCGCCGTGCCTTGCAGCCGAGGCGCTCGCCCTCCACGGCTCACGAACTCTGAGCACGCGCGGCCTCTTGCTGTCTGTCTTGGGAATGGGCGAGGCAAGTGCGCGGTCGCGACCAACGGCTGAGACCCTGTCCTCTGAAGCGCAATCGAAGCGCCGATCGCACGAATTTATACCGCGAGTTTCGTCTTGGGAGCGAAGGCGTTCGCAAAAGGAAGCCGTCTATCCGTTTCCCGGACCCGGAACACGCTCGGAGGCATCGCGGTCGCGGGCTTAACGGCGAGTCCGACACCTGAACACAGAGCCAGTACACCGTGGGTTGGCTACCGGACCGGCTCGGAACGACCTATCCCGCAGCGGGGGCCAGGAGGCGCGCAGGAAGGTTTGACTGCATTCGCCGGCTCCCTCTTCTACCCGGAACTCTCTTTCCAAGCGTTTCGGGCGGCTATGTCAGGCTGACCAATGATAGCGCTTCCGGCGCGAGGCAAACCACCCGACCCCCGCCCCGAT
>JAQGOK010000054.1 GCA_028293645.1 Chthoniobacter sp. | reverse complement strand
CAGGTGGAAGTGAGGACGCCCGCGGAGGGTGAATTCTCGAACGGTGATGCTGTGCCCGAAGTTGTCCTTGAGCACTCGACGCCGGAAGTTGGCGAGCTTTCGCTGGGCTTCCTTCGTGGTGAGATCTGCGGCGAAGGTGATGGTCAAAAATCCCAAGGATGGTCCTGAGATCCGCTGGAGCAGGGCAATGTTCTGGCGTGTTGTCTCGGCGCGCTTCCGGTCGGCACTGCGGGGTTTTACAGAGGGTTCGTCCGAGTTGTCTGTTGATAGACAAGGAAGGGGCGCAGCCGCCGCTGGCGCGGCAGGAAGCGCCCCGTTCTCGTCGCATCCCGGCACCATCACCACGCGCCGGAATCTGAATGCGCAGCCGGGCGGCTCGCGTGTTTACGCCGTGCAAGAAGCAGCCCGCTTGCTACGAATTCTGCAACGCTGCGTCGTAAGTCCCTGAGGCAGAAGGAGTGGCTGGAGCCGGAATCGAACCGGCGACACGAGGATTTTCAGTCCTCTGCTCTACCAACTGAGCTATCCAGCCGTTTGCGCGAGGGTCAGCACTTTGGCGAAGCAGAGTGCGAAGGCAAGGGAATTTCCCGACCGCGGAGGAGATCTGGTCCCCCGGTCTGCGCCTTCGCGGTCGAAAGCGGCTCCGCAAGAACACAGTGGACCGGATCGGCTGCTCCTTTCCTCCTGACATAAGGTGTCGCGTTCTTAACCGGCTTGCATGATTTCAGCTGACAAGGGCACGCGCTGAGACCGCCTCGGGCAGCCGCGCTACCTCAATTCCCACCAGGCAAACGTCATCCTCGAATTCATAGCGACCCGTAAACCGGCGAATCTCTGCCAGCACTCCGGCAAATAGCTTTTCGGGGGGAAGGGTACACCGTTCCTGCACCGTGTTGAGCAATTGCTCCTGACTGAAGAGTTCCGCCTCAGCGTTCTCCACCTCGAAAAGTCCGTCTGTGAAAAGCATGATCATGTCGCCCACCGACATTTCCGATCGAGCGGTGCGGTAAGTCGCGCCATCAAACATTCCCAATGCAGGTCCGCTTGTGCCCTTCACGGCGAGCGGCACGGTCCGGCATTCGCTCTTCCGGATGTGCAGGGGCGATGGATGACCGGCGTTGGCGAAAGTGAGTTCGGAGCGTTCCAGATCCGCGATGAGCACAAATGAGGTCGCGAACATGGTTGTCTCGGTCGATTTCAGGATCGAGACGAGCCCTCGATTGATGCGGGTGAGCAGTTCGCCAGGATCTGACGCCTTGCCCCGATGCTGTTCGAGCAGTGCGCGCATCATACTGGTGACGAGTGCCGATCGCACGCCGTGTCCCATGACATCGCAGATAAAGACTCCGACGCTCATCTCCGAAACGGAAAAGACATCGAAGAAATCCCCACTAACACTGCCCGTAGGATAGTAGAAAGTGAAGAAGCGGATGGCGCTGTCTTGATCGAACGCAGACTTGGGCACGGTGGGAAAATGGGTTGGCAAAAGCGCGAGTTGAAGCTCGCGAGCCATGGTTAGCTCCTCCTGCATTTGTTCGTTCTTCGCTTGAAGCTCGCGAGTTCGTTCCAGGATACGCCTTTCGAGATCTGCGTTGAGTGCCTTTAGTTCCGCCTGCGCGAGATTGCGCTCAGCTTCTGCACGGTCGATGCGACCGCCCACTATGCGCGCCACTTGGGAGATGATCGCGCTGATAACGATCATGAAACCAAGCGTCGAGAGAGCCGAGATTAGCGCGGGATTAAGGTGCGACTCATCCAGCAGCCTTGTTCTAAGGTAGCCGTTCAGAATGGTCCCGGCCACCACCACTGGCAGGAACCAACGCAAAAGGACGGAACGAGCGGAGGAGTTGGTCAACGGCAGCAAAGGCCAGCACTCGACGCCAGCGGCAGAGATAAGTGACGAGCCGATAAGGAGAAATGCCACTGCCGTAGGCAGCGCTACCGGGATGATATTGCCGCCGTATAAGAGAGGCGTGCCGTGTAAATAGCCGAGGATAACTACAACGCTGATGGCCGCCACCAAGGTTGCGACTCCGCCCGCCCAGCGCCGCCATTTAGGCCGCATGACACAGAACAGCGAGATTGTGGCGAGCAGGAAGCTCAGTGCAGTCATCGGTGCCATCCGACCCTTCCGCACTGCTCCGAACATGGCGGGATCTGCGACTAAGAGTTCTTCAAGCCCGAAGCTAACGCCCGCGAAGAACTCAATTAGTTTGGCAGTGGCGACCAGAGCGACGATGCCGGCACACAGGAGACAAGCGAAACGCCAGAGCCCTCCACTCGAGCGCACGATGATCGCAAAGCCCAGCAGAGCGAACGCCAGCCCAGTGCTGGGAGCCATCGGGATGTAGTGCGCGCGGACACTCGCCAGCGCCTCGATACCGGTGAACCATCCGACGATCGTGACCGCGCCGATGATCGTCGCGACGAGCGCACATCCGGCGCTGATTCGATCCGTGGGACTGTTCAGGGGCGGAATCATTCCGGGCAAAGATTAACCTCCGCGACCGTGTTTCATCGGAGATAGCATTGATCGCGGCTCGTGCAGGAACAAACCCGAAATCTGCGCGCAAGACTCAGCGTGTGGCCTTGGGGAGTCGCATCTACATCAAGGCGTCTCACCCTTTCTCTCCCTACTTCACAGCTTTTAGGCTGGGCGAACATTGACGCCTCGGGAACGCTGTCGCATGGCTGCGCTCCGAACTCCGGCGGTTTTCTTGGACCGCGACGGCACGTTGATTGAAGACACCGGGTACATTCAGGATCCGGACGCGGTGCAGCTCTTTCCTGGCCTGGCCGAAGACCTTGCGGCGCTTCAGGCGCTCGGATTCAAAACGGTGATCGTGACGAATCAGAGTGGGATTGGCCGCGGCTATTTCACCGAGGCGGATTACCACGCGGTGCATGCGCGATTGATTGAACTGCTCGGGCCGGAATTAATCGATGCCGTCTATTTCTGTGGCGATCATCCGGATACTGCTGGCGAGCGGCGCAAGCCTGGCCCGGGCATGCTGCTCGAAGCGGCGGAAGACTTGCATCTCGACCTTGCCCGCTCGTGGATGGTCGGGGATCGGGCGGGGGACGTGGAAGCTGGTCGTCGGGCCGGCTGTCGCACAATCCTCGTCCGAACCGGCGAAGGCGCGCGCGCGGATGTGAGTGGAGCAGACTATGTTGCCGCGGATTTCCGCTCCGCGGTGGCGCACATCCGCGGCGCTGCTGCTGCGACTAGTGATTGAACAAAAACTCTTTGCTGCTCAGGAGCGCCCAATAGAGATCTTCCAAACAGGCACGGCGCTCAGGTTCGGGCGTATTCGCCGACAGTTCGAGGAAGCGCGCGCGTTCCGGGACACTGGGCGGGCGCGCCAGCGCGTTGAGGTAAGCGTCGTCCAGCGCCTGCTCAGGTGACTTGCCCAAGCCAGTCGCAACCGCGCCGAGCTTCGCGGTCAGCTTCTCATTGATCGTGTCGCCATTCGCGATGTGCAGCGCCTGGGTCACGCTGGGCTCCGCCGTGCGTTCGCATTCGCAAGTCGCGTCGCGCAGTGGCCGGCCAAAGGCTTTCGTGAAGTAGCTGTCGGTGTTGCTGTCGGGCAGTTGCAGCGCACGCCAGCCGGCGGGAAAAGGAAGTGCCTTGTCGCCTTCGACCGTCGGATCTTTCGTTTTGAAAATGGTCGGCACGCCGGTCACCTGCGCGATTGCATCCTGCATGACTTCGGCCATTAACCGGCGCGGATAATAGCGCGCATAAAAGCGTGTATCCGCCTGGTTCTCGGGAATGGGCGTGCTGGAACGTTGATAGGTCGCGCTTTGCAGGATCTCGCGCATCAACGCCCTCAAATCGAAGCCGAGTTCGCCGAGTCGCGTGGCCGCTGCGCTGAAAAGCTGCTCGTTGCTGGCCGGATTCGTCGCGCGGATATCGTCCACATTTTCGACCAGGCCGAGCCCGTAGAAGTTCGCCCAAAGCCGGTTCACGATTGCCTTCGCGAAGTAGGGGTTCTCCTTTGAGGTCAGCCAGGCTGCCAGCGGTTCGCGCCGATCACCGGCGTGATCCAGCGCGATCGCGTCCCCGTCGAGCGGACGCGGCGCTTGCGGGACGCCGGTCAGCGGCTGCACGAGATCGCCCTGCGCGTCGGCGAAGATCACGTTGTCGCCTTCGCCGTTGCCGTTCTTGAAGCGGACTCGCGAGAACAGATTCGCGAAGCCGTAGTAGTCGTTGTTTGTCCACTTCTCCATCGGATGGTTGTGGCACTTGGCGCAGTTCACCGAGACGCCGAGGAAGGTCAGCGACGTCGTCTCGGCAAGCTCCCGTGGGTCGGGGTGGATGACGAAATAATTAGCCGCGCCGTTCTCGAGCGTGCTGCCTTGCGCGGTGATCAGCCGCCGCGCGAATTCATCCCACGGCGTGTTCGTGGCGACCTGTTCACGGATCCATTGGTAGTACGCCCACATCGCTGCGGGCTTCACCTTGCGCTTCGTGACGAGCAGCAGATCGCTCCACTTGTAGCTCCAATAATCGACGAACTCTGGCCGCGTGAGCAGCCGCTCGATCAAGCGGTCGCGCTTGTCCGGCGCGGTGTCAGCGAGAAAGGTGCGCGTCTCTTCCGCCGTCGGGAGAATGCCGCACGTATCGATCGAAGCGCGGCGAATGAACTCGCTATCGGAACACGGCGGCGACGGCGCAAGGCGCAACGCGCGAAGCTTCTCGAGGACGAGGTCGTCGATCCAATTGCGGCGCGACGCAGCGCTCCACGTCGCATCCGCAATTGCGTGCGGGAACGGCGCCGTGATCGTGCCGACGGCGATCTGGCTGAGATACCACGCAGTCACAGCGCTCTCGCCATTGCCGATCACGCTTACCTGGCCGAAATCATCGACGGTCGCGACAGATTGGTTTGTTGCGGTGTACTTCGCGAAGCGGGTCACGTCCTCGATGTGACCATCGGAAAAGTGGGCGCGCACCAGCACCTGCTGTTTCACGCCCGGTTGCAGCACCACGTTCGGCGGGAGCAACTCGAGGCGCTCAATGCGCGCATCGTTCGGCTGCGGCCCAGGCGTGCCATTCGCGATCCAATCGACCAGCGTCTGATATTCCACTGAGCCCACTTTGAATTTCTCGCCGCCTTTGTGCGGGACCGCGCCGGTCGGCTTGACCAGGATCAGCGAACGGGCGGGATCGCCGGGTGTGATGCGGCGGCCCATCGCAGCGCGCGTGAGCGAAAGGAAATCGCCTTCGTCATCATATCCGCGGAGTGAAAGCCGGAATCCGCCCTGGCCCGCTGCGGCGCCGTGACACGCACCGAGCGAACAGCCGCTTTTCGCGAGGATCGGCTGAATGTGATTCCGAAAGCTGACCACCGCCGGCTGGGTTTGGCCGCGCACCGTAACGGCCGCGGTGGCGAATGAATCGCCGCGTTTGGCGGTGATCGTGGCGGAGCCGTCCGCAGCCGGAATGGCAACGCCGTTCTCGATCTTCACGACGTCCGGATTGCTGGAAACCAGCTCGGCTTCCGCGGTGACATCGCCGGTGAGTTGTCCGCCGGTTCCTCGTTCCACGAGCAACTGCTGGCGCGCGTGGTTGCCATCGAGGATCAGCGTTTCGGGAATGAGCACGATCGGCTCGGCCGCGAGGGCGGTGCAGGCGAAGACGGTGAGGAGAAAGAAGAGGCGCAACACGGGGGGAGGGAGCCGCGCAGGTTAGCGCCGCGAGCACGGCTGGGCAAGCGGCCGCGAGGCTCCGGGAAGCGCGCTCGTGCCGAGCGCTGGTTTCGGCGTATCGGCGCAACGGACTTGCCTGCAGCTCGCGTTTCAAGACGCGCAGATTTGCGCAGCGCACGTCTCCTGCGTCGGGGCGTCGGCCTTGCAAGCCGCGGTTGCCAAAGTCCGTCGCGGCGGGACGCCGCGACCTGCACTCGGGACGAGCGCGCTCCCCGGAGCTGGCTCCGCGCGTCGCTCCTGGGGCGGCGCTCAGACCGTCGCGTTGAACGAGATGACGATGCGCACCTCCGCGGGATCGGGTGCGGTGAACGCGTTGACGTAATGAATGAGCCAGGAGGGGAACACGAGCAGGTCGCCCAGCGCGGGGACGTGCGGGACAGAGGTCTGGTGCCAGGGCGGCAATTGACGGCGTTCGTGCAATGCTTGCGGCACGCTGGCGTTCAGGTTCAGCCGCGGATCGAGGAAGACGATTTCGCCGCCCGTCATGCCTTGCGGCACGCGCAGATAACATGCGCCGCTGATCAGATTCGGGCTGTGATTGTGCGGCACGTTGTAGTCGCCCGCGCGATTGATCACGGCCCAGCCGATGAGTTGAAACTGAAACTCGCCGGCCAAACCGAGCCCGGCGCCGGCGTACTCGAGGATCGCGCCCACGATCGCCTCCCGCAGCCAGCCGACGGGCGCGTTTTCATCCGCAAAAAGGTTGCCCTTGGAGTGCCAGCCGCCGCGATTTGATCGCGATTCGCCTTCCTCCCGTTTCCGTTGCGCCAGCAGATACGCACAAGCCGCTTCGGCGTCGGCGGGCGGCACAGCGATGGTGGTGTGCGCGATCGGGGTGGTGAAAAGATGCGTGACCATCGGCGCGGCTAGACGGGCACCGCGCGGATGCTGATGAGGGGCGCGAAGTTCATGCAAAACAATGCGCCAGCGAGCGGTGGCG
Organism: Chthoniobacter sp.; assembly: GCA_028293645.1. Lineage (GTDB taxonomy): Bacteria > Verrucomicrobiota > Verrucomicrobiia > Chthoniobacterales > Chthoniobacteraceae > Chthoniobacter. Next base: position 25,434 of record JAQGOK010000054.1, on the reverse strand, counting down.
AAGCAACTTCACGAGCCTGTGAGTAGTGCGAGGCGTTGCGGAGGTTGCTTCGCCACCAGCGATCGGCACCTTCGCGCGACTCCCATGCCTGTTGTCGCTTCCCAATTCAAACCGCCCTGGTGGCTGCGCAACGGTCACGTCCAGACCATCACGCCGGTGTTGCTGCCGCGCCGCATTCGGCTGGAATCCGCGCCGGAGCGGCTGGAGCTCGCGGATGGTGACTTTCTCGATCTGGATTGGTCGCGCGGAGGAAACCGAAAGCTGGTCATCCTCACCCACGGCCTGGAGGGCTGTGCGAGCAACGGCTACATGCGTGGGATGGCGGCGGCGCTCCGGGCAACGGGATGGGACACGCTGGCCTGGAACTTCCGCGGCTGCGGGCACGAGCCGAACCGACTGCTGCGCTTTTATCACAGCGGCGAAACGGGAGACCTCGGAGAGGTGATCCGACATGCCGCGGATCGCTACGAGCAGATCGCCCTCGTCGGCTTCAGTCTCGGTGGAAATGTGACGCTCAAATATCTCGGCGAAGCCCCGCCGCATCCGAAGGTCGTCGCCGGAGTCGGCGTATCGGTGCCGGTCGATTTGGCATCGAGCGCACGGGCGCTCGATGCGCGCCGGGGCAATCGCATTTATCTGCAGCGGTTCATCAAGACGCTGGTCGCGAAGGTCGAAGCCAAGGCGGTGCACTTTCCGGAGCTGGGGATCGATGGCGTGCGGTCGCTGCGCACCTTTCAGGAGTTTGACGATCGTTTCACCGCTCGACTCCACGGCTTCGCCGACGCGAACGATTACTGGACGCGCTCGAGCGCCCGCCAATATCTCGGCGGCGTCCGCGTCCCGACGCTGCTCCTGAACGCGCAGAATGACCCGTTCCTCGCGCGCGAATCGTTTCCGTTTCCCGAGGCGGAAGCGAACCCGCACTTCCATTTCGAAGCGCCTGGGTCGGGCGGGCACGTCGGGTTCCTCGATCTTCGTCGCGGGCTGCAGCCGTGGTCGGAGCGGCGCGTGCCCGAGTTCCTTGCGCAACACGTTCCCTGAGCTACCGAGCTTGAACTGACGCCGAGTGACGGCAAAGTGGTCTCCGCACGTTTCGCAGAGATCCGCGAGCCGCCGCCCACAGCCTTTCCTTTCTTTCCATGCTCACGATTCGCGACCTTAAAAAGACCGTCGGAGGACGCACGCTTTTCGACAACGCCACCCTCACGGTGAACTACGGCGAACGCGTCGCGCTGGTCGGTCCGAATGGCGCCGGCAAATCGACGCTCTTCTCGATCATTCTCCGGAAAGATGAGCCGGATTCCGGCACGATCGAGCGCGATGAATGGACGATGGTCGGCTACCTGCCGCAGGAAAGCGCGCCGGTCGGCGACGAGACGGTGATGGATGTCGCGACGGGTCGCGCGGACGAAATCCCGGCTTTGGAGAAGCGGCTGAAAGAGCTGGAAAGCGCCGGAACGGTGGATGGCCCGGAATACCTCGAAGCGCACGCCAAACACGAGGCGCTGAGCAATCCGCAGGTCGAGGCGAAGGCGAAGAAGATGCTGCGTGGCCTCGGTTACAAAGAGCAGGATTTCGCGCGCCCGGCGAAGGAGATGAGCGGCGGCTGGGTGATGCGCGCGCACCTGGCGCGGTTGCTGGTGATGGAGCCGGATTTGCTCCTGCTCGATGAGCCGACGAACCATCTCGATCTGCTCTCGTTGCTGTGGCTGCAGGAGTATTTGAAGACCTACTCCGGCGCGATTTTGATGATCTCGCATGACCGGCAGTTCATGGACGAGATCGTGGAAAGCGTGCATGAGATCGCGGACCAGAAGCTCAATCCATACAAGGGGAACTACTCCGAATTCCTCCGGCTGCGCGAGGCGGCTTATGAGCAGCAGAACGCGGCTTACAAAAACCAGCAGAAGGAGATCGCGAACCTGCGCGAGTTCTACGACCGCTTCCGCCAGGTTGCGTCGAAGGCGTCGCAGGCGATGAGCAAGCTCAAGCAGATCGAGCGCATGGAGCTGATCGAAAAGCCGCTGCCGCCGAAGAAGCCGTTCCGCTTCAACATCCCGCAACCGGTGCGCAGCGGATCGCGAGTGATCGCGCTGGAAGGCATTCATCAGGCCTACGGGAAGCACAAGGTTTACGAGGGCCTGGATCTGGAAGTCGAACGCGGCGAGCGCACGGTGCTCGTCGGCCCCAACGGCGCCGGCAAATCGACCTTGCTCAAGATCCTCGCGGGCGTGCTGGAGTTCCAGAAAGGGGAACGCCGGCTCGGTTTGAACGCCAAGATCGGATACTTCAGCCAGCACCGCGCGGACACGCTCGATGCGAACAAGACGGTGCTCCAGGAAGTGATGGATGCCGCGCCGACGCTCGGCGAAAACGAGGCGCGCGGGATTCTCGGCTCGTTTCTTTTCCGCAAGGAAGAGATCTACAAGAAGACCGGCATCTTGAGCGGGGGCGAAAAGAGCCGGCTCAATCTGATCAAGTTCCTGGTCGATCCGCCGAACCTCCTGCTCATGGACGAGCCGACGACGCACCTCGACATTCACACCGTCGAGTCACTGATCCTCGCGCTGGAAGCCTACGAAGGCACGCTGGTCTTCATTTCGCACGACGTGCATTTCATCCGCAAACTCGCGCAGAAAGTTCTGCACGTGAACAACGGCAAGGTCGCGCCCTATCCCGGCGGCTACGATTACTTCCTCGAGAAATCCGGAGCGCTCGGTGACGAGCGTGCGGCGCTGACGGCGAGCTGATCAACGCAATCCCGCGCGCTCAGCGACTGGCGCTTTAGATCTATCCGCACGCACGCAGCCGACGAGCGCCCAAAATTTCTCAGTCCCTTTGGGTAGCTGTAGGGGAAGCAGTCTGCTTCCCCTAGAGGCTGGAGCCGCCGCGCGGTCGGTGCCGTGGAGCCCGCCTCAGGCAAGCGACGGCGCGCTTCCTCCAAAATCATCGCGAGACGAAAAGTCTTTTAGCAAACGCGACAGTCGAGGGGGATCGACCCGGCGGCCGCCGCACGCCGCGGATTGTGCGGCGCTGCTCTGCGGGCCATAACACGCGCATGCGTACCCTCTTCCCGCTCGTGTTGACCGCGCTTGCGACTTTTGCGGTGGGGTTCGCCGGAATGCGCTTCATCTCAGCGAGTGCGCCGCGCGTTCAGGAAAGACAGGCCGCCGCGGCAGCGCTCAGCGAGCCGATTGCCGCGTCTCCCGCGGCCGCGGACCCATCGCCCGCCGCGAGGAGCGCCCGCATCGCCGCCGTGCTCGCGTTCTCCGAAAAACATCGCAGCCTTTCTGACGACCACGCACTCTTCCTCGCGATCTCGAAGCTGGAAGCGCGTGACTTCCTCGCGGGCGCGGAGGAAATGCTCGCGCGGTTCAGAAAGGAGGACAGCCCCTTCGGGAGCCCGAACCTGCCGCTCGCCGAGGCGTGGATGGAGCGCTGGCTGGAGGTGGACAGCGCGGGCGCGCTGCGCTTTCTCGAGTCCTCCACGATTCTCAAAGAAGCACCGCCGGGGAGGTTGCTGCGCAGCCAGGTCGCGAGCGTGCAGGGCGGACTGTTCGCCGTGCTCGCCCGCCGCCAGCCCGACTGGGCGCAGCAGTATCTCACGACGCTCAAGCCAGGCGCGCCGCGCGAGGTCGGCGTCTTTCAGCTCTTGAATGAATTCGCGCAGCAGAACGCCGCGAAGGGACGCGAGATGCTCGCGGCGTTTTCCGAGGGCGCGGATCGCCGGGCCGCCGTGCAGGGCTACGTCACCGGTCTCGCCACGGCGGATGTCCGCGCCGGGTTCGACGTGGCCGCCGCGGAATCCGCCGGGCCGTTGCGGAAAGAGCTGCTCGAGCTCGTCCTGCGCAAGGCGGCGGAACGCGGGGTCGGCATTGTCCGGGAGTTGGTTGACCGCGTGGACGATGCGGCGCTGCGACGCGAGCTGGTCGCCGATGCAGCGCTCGAAATCGCTTGGAGATCGCGCGACGATCCGCTGCCCTGGCTGATGGAGGAGGCGCAGCGCACGCCATTGCCTCGCATGGCCGAGGGCGGGTTCGATCCGTGGCCGGGCGCGGTGGCGCAAGCGGTGCGCACCACCGGCGACCCCGTACGTGCACTCGATTGGGCGGCCACGTTGCTCCATGATCCCGAGAAGAAGCTGCTGCTCAGCATCCTCGGGACTTGGGATCAGCGCGATAACCCGGGGCTGCGAAACTGGCTGGCCAGCCACAGCGCGACGCTGGATGCGGCTGTGTTGGAAAAGCTGGGTCGCACGCTCGTCAATCTGGCGCGCCGGGATGGCCCCGGCACGCGCGCCTGGGCCGCGGGTTTGCCGCCAGGCCGGCTGCGCGAACAGGCGCAGTTTCAGATCGCGCTCAGCTCGGCGGCGGAGGGCGATCCTACGCACGCGACCGCGGCGTATGCCTCCGTCGCGGGCCGCGACACAAACGGCGCACTGGCGAAGCAGCTGGCCACCGCGCTCGCGACGAAGGACGGAGCAGCCGCTGCCAAGTGGGCAACGGCCCTCCCCGCGAGCCCAGCGCGCACCGCCGCGGTCAGTGCCGTGGTGGAGCAGTGGAGCCAGCGGGATCCATACGCCGCGGCGGAGTGGCTCGGGCAGATGCCGCCGGGCGCGGAACGCGATTCCGCCGTGCGCGAATATGCGGGCAAGGTCGTCTATGCCGATCCGTTCGCAGCGGCGGAATGGGTTGAGCAAGTCGCCGATCCTGCAACGCGCGGCAAGGCAGCGGAGGCGGTTTTCGGCACCTGGAAGAACGAGGACCCGATCGCGTCGCGGGCGTGGTTGCGCGCGCTGCCGGGGGTGGACGAAACGTGGCGCGCCGACTTTTTGCGCAAAGCCAAATGAAGGCTATTCACCTGATCCTCACCGGCGCGGTCGGTCTCCTGGTCGGCGCGCTTGCCGGGGTCCCGGAGCGTCGCACGGACTCGGCCGCGTCGTCACCTTCCGGTCCGAATCCTTCCGCGCAGGACCGACCTCAGCTCGATCGGGCGCTCGCTTTTCCCAGCGACAATGCGCGGATCGTGCGGCTGTTTTCCGCCCTGCAGGAGCCGCTCGCCTTGAAGAAGCGCTTCCAGCTGTTCGAGGCGTTGCGCGATCTCACCGCGCAGGACCTGCCCGCGCTCGCCAGGCATGTGGAGAGCTTCGCCTACATCCCGCGCAGCGAGCTGCTCCCTACGCTCGTCGATCGGTGGTTCGAGCTCGATTTTGAGGCGGCGCAAAGCTGGATGCTGGCGCGTCCAAAAGAGTTCATGTCGATCAAGGCGTGGGCCACCGTCAACCCGGAGGCAGCGCTGCGGGAAGCGCTCGCGATGCAGAGCGACTGGCGCGCCACGAGCCTGCTCGGGGCAGCGATCTCGCAGCTTGCGGGAGAAGATCCCGCGGCTCAAGCCGCCCGGCTGAGAACGCTGCCTCGAAGCGAGCTGCGCGACGGCGTGTTCCAGGGCGTGCTCGCCGCTTGGGCGAAGATCGACCCGGCCGCAGCCTACGCCTCGCTGGCGGAAATCCCGCCCGGCCAAACGCAGGACGCCGCACGCGACGGCGTGTTACGCGAGTGGGCCGAGCGCGACCCCGCTGCCGCACTCGCGCAGATCAACGTCCTCCTGCCGACGCTCAAAGCTGGTGTGCTCGGGAACGAGCTGATCACCGACCTGGCGGACCGGATCGGCAAAAAAAATCCGCAGCTCGCGCTCGAATGGCTCAGCACGCTGCCGGTGGAGTTTCGCGACGCGCCCGCCATCGCGGCCGCGCGCGGATGGGCGGTGAAAGAGCCCGCGGCGGCGCTCGAGTGGTGCGTGGAAAATGGAGTCGATGTCGCGCGCGGTCACCGAAACGGCTTCAATGGCTGGCAAGCCGGCGTGCTCGGCGAAGCGCTCGCCGCGCAGCCGGCCGCGACCATCGCGTGGCTCGAAGTGCGGCCCGCCGGACCGGACCGCGACCGCCTGTTGGAACGCGCGCTCGAAGATAGCTTTTGGCGCGTGCCGAAGGAGCAGCTCTTCGACCAAGGCACCGCGTTTGCGATGCGCCTCTTCGAGCAACTCCCGCCAGAATCGCAGGAACGCACCGCCACCGCACTCGGACGTAAACGCGCGGAGCAAGGCGACCTCACCGACCTCGGCGTGTGGGCGCAGAACTTCGCGTCCGGCCCCGCGCGCGCCAACGCCGTCGCCGGCGCGATCGGCGCCGCCTACGAACGCGACGCCTCGCGCGTGGAAACGCTCCTCGCCAGCACCGCCTCGACCGCCGACCGCGACGCCGCGCTCCGCGGCCTCGCCGAAACGATGAGCAAGGCCACCCCGGCGGGCGCCGCCATTCGCGCGCTCACCATCACCGACTCCGCCGTCCGCCGGGAGACGCTCGATGCGGTCGTGACCGGCTGGCTCAAGCGGGATCCGGAAACTGCCCGCACCTGGCTCCGCAACGCGGCCGCCATTCCCGAAGCGTGGAAGCAGACGTGGAAGTGAGCGCACCCAAAGGCGACGTTCGACGGCAGCCGATGATGGGCGCGTAACTGTCCGCGCCCCCCCTTACGATCGTAAAAGTCCGTAGCATTATCGTATCGCGGGCTGCGATACTTGATCGAGCAGTCCGGCGCCCTCGGCCACGAACGCGCGGCTTTGACGGCGAGCCGACCAAAGCAACAGGTTGCAAGCACGCACCTCTTCCCTCGGGAGGGGAAGAAGGCGCACAAGGAACCGCACGGTCTTGCGCCAAACCGGACGCGCGAAAGCCGGCGCGAGGGTTGACCCCTCAGGCGTGCGGACGCACTCTCCGGAAGCTCTATGAAAACGGAAATCTCACGGTTTTGCGAAGCTTGCATGGCCACTCTTGGCACGCTTCCGCCGGCTCTGGAAAACGCCATCAGTCGCATGGAGCAGGGGAGTGAAACCGAGCTTCTGGAGAAGCCGTTGAACACGCTGCACGACGTGCGTGCCCGGTTGCGCACGCTGGTCGAGAAACTGCAAAGCCAGCACGCATACCTCCTTATTTTTGGCCCGTTGAAAAGCGGCAAATCGACACTGATGAACGCGATCAGCGGCTCGTACGTGAGCGAAGTCACGTCGCTCCCGGGCTATCCGTGCCTCGTCTATGTCTCGCACGCTGAGCAGGCGCACTTTTCCGTCACGCGCTACAACGGCCGGCAGACGGTTTTTGCGAACGGGCGCATGCTCAAAGATGTGATCGCGGACAGTCATATTGCTCTCGCCCAGCAGATCCGCACGACGGAGGAACGCGGCGGCGAATTCGATCCGCGCACGCATTTCACCGAAGCAATCCGCCGCGTGGACGTGAAGATGCCGGTGCAAAGCCTGGCGGAATCCAGCACGGTTCTGGTGGACACTCCCGGCCTCTACAGCCGGATGAATTTCGGCTACGACGTGCTCACGCGAGAGTTCCGGGACAGCGCGGCTTGCGCGGTCTTCGTGGTGAAGACGGACAATCTTTTCCTCGAGCAGGTCTTCGCGGAGTTCAATCAGCTCCTCGACCTGTTCAGCCGCATTTTCCTGGTCATCAATGTGGATTCGCAAAAGCGTGATCTCCAGTCGGACGGAACGCTGCGGCCGAGCGCGGAAAGCCAGGAGCCGGAGAAGATCATCGAAGCCTTCAAAACGCTCTCCATGGCCGGGCCGCTGCGCAAAGCCTACGAAGACAAACGCGTCCGCATTCACGCCGTGGACCTGATGAATGCAGCGTCGGCGCGGTTGACCCAAAACGGCAACGGATCGAGCGGGGGCAACGGTGCGAACCGGGAGCGCGGTGACGGGTTCGACGTGTTCCTGCGCGATCTCACGGATTATCTGAACAGCAGCGACTATACGGTTGAGTTCATGCGCGACAGCCTGCGGCAAGGCGGGACGCTGTGCGCCGAAGTCCGCGAGGCGTTCGAGGGCGAGGAGTTTAAGATCCTGCGCGGCAAGCAGGAGCAGCTCGATACAGAGATGAAGGCGATCGACGAGCAAACGGCTGCGATCGACCGGCTGCTCCAGGTCGAGTGGGATGCGAGTTTCGAGAAACTGCGCACCGAGAATGCGCTGCTGCGAGTGGAGAGCATGCGCGTGAAAGCCGGGGAGTTGAAGACGGCCATGCGCGGTGCTTTGGAACGGTGGACCGGCACGAACGACAGCCTGAAAGCATTGGAAGAAAAGTATTGGAATCCTCTGCTCACCGAAGCCGGTCGCTCCTCCGCCGAGGACAGCCGTTCGCGGTTGAAGGCTCTCACGGAGACGCCGCTCGGTGGGGCCGAACCCGCAGCGCTGGTGATGAACGATCTGCATTCAGTCAACTTTGTGCTCGGGCAGATCGCGCAGAGCGCCGCGCCAGCACTCGAAGGCGTCGAGGCGCTGGAGCCATATCAGATGTCCATCCGCGAAGAGGACGTGCCCGTCCGCAAATCGTTTGTGGACTGGCTCCTTTTCCGAGGCATTGCAACCGTCCGCCGTCGGCTTTTCGGAGAGAAGCTGGATCAGGAAATCACGGTCGAGGAAAAGCTCAAGCGTCTGCCCGAGACGAGCCTTGCCGCCTTGCACGAGCTCATATCGCAGAGCGTGGCGGAGCGATTTCCGGAGTTGCCGGCGAAGTTCTCGGACCAGCTCCTTGGAGATTACACGGCCAAATACCGGGGCGATCTCCTCCAGGCGCTTCGCAAGCGCCGGGAGCAGTTTGAGGGAGAACGCCGCAGCCGGCAGACGCCCTTTGAGCTGAATCGGCACGTGCTGGAAGCAATCACGCGCGTTCACGCGGTCGCTGCCAACGTTGCGCAGGAGCTCCAGCAGCATTCCGGAAAAGACACGCCGCCGCCAATCCACCGTGCCGTGACTCCAGCCGCACCAGAGCCGTCGCTCGTTTAGGCGCCGCGCCTTTCTCGAAAGAACGCCTGCAGCATCTGCGCACACTCGTCCTGCCGGACGCCGGAAGTGATGTCGCAGCGGTGATTCAATTGCGGGTGCTGGAGAAGGTTCAGCAACGTCCCACCCGCTCCGTCCTTGGCCGAGGGGCAGCCGAAAATGACGCGCTTCATCCGCACATGAACCAGGGCACCGGCGCACATCGGGCAGGGCTCCTTGGTCACGTAGAGCTCACATTCGTGGAGCCGCCAGTCGCCGATCACCGCCTCGGCTTGGGTGATCGCGAGCATCTCCGCGTGCGCGGTGGCGTCCTTGAGTGTTTCGACCTGGTTGAACGCCCGCGCGATGATTCGCCCGGCGTGAACGATCACTGCGCCCACGGGAACTTCCTCGCGTTCCCATGCACGACGCGCCTGCCGCAGAGCCTCCGCCATGAAATAAGTGTCGCTGTGAAGGTCGATGATTTCGTCCATACGGAGGCTGCCAGAGCGGGCGAAAATTGGTTTGCGCCGGTGGGGAATCAAGCTATTACTCCCGTCCCTTTTCCGACCCCTCACGCCAGGAGCACCAACTTTATGTCCATCATCGCCAAGATCAATCAGGAGCAAATGAAGCCGAAAACGGCGGAGTTCAAGGTGGGGGACAGCGTTCGCGTGCACACCATCGTGAAAGAAGGTGAAAAGGAGCGCGTGCAGATTTTCACCGGCATCGTGATCGGCCGCAAAGGCACGCTGATCAACGAGACCTTCACCGTCCGTCGGATCAGCTACGGCGAAGGGGTTGAGCGCGTATTCCCGGTGCATTCTCCCCGGATTGCCAAGGTGGAAGTGGAAACCGTCGGCACGGCACGCCGTGCGAAGCTGAATTATCTCCGCCAGCGCAAGGGCAAGAGCGCGATGGCGGTGCGCGAGAAGGCGAGCGCAGCGTAAGGCAAGGGTTGGAGCAATCGATGCGCTACGGGGCCCGTCGATGAAGTGCAGCCTCCGACACGAGCGGAAGCTCCGCGAGCGCGGCTACTCCCGCGTGGCGGGCATCGACGAAGCAGGGCGTGGCCCGCTGGCCGGCCCGGTGGTCGCGGCAGCGGTGGTGTTGCCCGCCAAGTTTCGTCACCGCATCCTCACAGACTCAAAGCAGCTGACTGCCTTGCAGCGGGAGGTGCTCTACGCGGAACTCACCCAGCATCCAGAGATCCGATGGGCTGTCGCGGTGGTCGAGGTGGAGGAAATCGACCGGATCAATATCCTTCAGGCAAGCTGGGAGGCGATGCGTCGGGCGATCAACGCGATCGTCGAGTTGCCGGATCACGCGCTGATCGATGGGCTCCGGGTCCGGCCCTTTCCCGTTGAACATACCGCGCTCGTCGGTGGAGACGGGCTCAGCTTCAGCATTGCCGCAGCCAGCGTGATCGCGAAGGTGACTCGTGATCGCCTGATGGTCGCTTGGGATGCGGTGCATCCGGGGTATGACTTTTCCGAGCATAAAGGCTACAGCACGCCACGGCATCTGGCTAAGCTGCGCGCCCATGGCCCTTGTCCGATTCATCGGCGCTCTTTTCAACCAGTGGCGCTCGCGCTTAACGGCCGCGCCTAAACCGGACGAGAATCGATCGCAGTGGCTGGGCCGCTACGGCGAGCGCGTCGCGGGCCGGTATTTGCGGCGACATGGATACAAGGTGCTCTACCGCAACTTCCGGGCGCCTCGCGGGGGAGAAGTGGACATCGTCTGCCGGGACAAAAGCTGCGACACCCTCGCTTTCATCGAGGTAAAGACGCGCCGCAGTCTCGCCTTCGGTGCTCCCGCCGAAGCGGTGAACTCGGCGAAGCAGGCGTTGATCACGCGAGGCGCGCTGGCCTGGCTGCAAATGCTTCACCATCCGGATGTGCTCTTTCGGTTCGATATCCTGGAGATCATCGAGACGGAGAAAGGACCCGAATTCAACCTGATCAAAAACGCGTTCACGTTGCCCGACCCGTACATTTACTAAGCCGTTGTCGGTGGAGTGATGACACCTCCTGCGGCGTCTAGCCTAGGTAACTCAGGCTCGAGTTCGTGATTACTGGTGGATCCGAAAGAATAATTAGAAATGACGCTTGCGCTCCCAAAGCCGCTCCTCTAAATATCCAACCCCTTCGCGCTCTCGGGAAAGTCCCGCTCTCGCGGCTCCGGTCATCCGGCGGCTTCGACGATGTGAGGCTGGCCTGAGCTTTCGAAGGAAATATTGGACGGTGGAGAAAACTGCTTGCACGCCTAGCGCTTTTCCCTACTGTCCGCGCTCCCCGCTCCCGGTGGGTCTGCAATAGCCCGCTCAGCGGGGTTTTCAGTCCCCGGATGTCTCGGACGATTGCAGTTCAAAACGACCCTGTTTTCTAAATGCCCACGATCAACCAGCTCGTCCGAAAAGGACGCAAAAAGATCACGGTGAAATCCAAATCACCGGCGCTGACGAATTGCCCATTTCGGCGAGGCGTCTGCACGCAGGTCATGACGCGTACCCCGAAGAAGCCGAACTCCGCGCTGCGCAAAGTGGCGAAGGTGCGACTAACCAACGGATATGAGGTCATTGCCTACATCCCCGGTGAAGGTCACAACCTTCAGGAGCACTCGATTGTGCTCGTTCGCGGTGGTCGCGTAAAAGATCTGCCCGGCGTCCGGTATCATATCGTCCGCGGCACTTTGGATGCCCTCGGGGTTGATGGTCGTCGTCGCAGCCGTTCGAAATACGGCGCCAAGCGGCCGAAGCCCGGTGCAGAAGCCGAGGCGGCCAAGGGCAAGGGCGGAAAAGGTAAAAAGAAGTAATTTTCAGGAAGTCTTAAACGATCTAACACATGTCTCGTCGTCGCCGAGTTATTCATAAGGAAGAAAAGCTGGATGCCCGCTATGGCAGCCCAGTGGTGGCTCGCTTGATCGCGACTGTCATGCAGGACGGGAAGAAGTCGCTCGCGGAGCGAATCGTATATACGGCGATCGAAGAGACCCGGACCGGCACTGATGCGGTCGATCCGTTGGAGATCCTCAACAAGGCGATCGATAACGTAAAGCCCCGCCTGGAGGTGAAGAGCCGCCGCGTCGGTGGTGCCACCTATCAGGTGCCGATGGAAGTGCCGCCCGCACGGCAGCTCGCTTTGGCCATGCGTTGGATCGTTAGCTACGCACAGGCTCGGAAGAACGTTCCGCTGATGCGAGCTCTCGCCACCGAACTGAAAGAGGCTGCGGCCGGTCAGGGTAACGCCATCAAGAAACGCGACGACACCCATAAGATGGCACAGGCCAATCGCGCGTTCGCTCACTTCCGCTTCTAGTTTCAACCCCGCTTACTATGTCGGTTGCTGCTGCTCCACTTACGTCGAACCCGAACTCCCCGAACCGCCAGTACCCACTGGAGCGGACGAGGAACATCGGCATCGCGGCGCATATCGACGCCGGAAAGACGACCCTGACGGAACGCATCCTTTTCTACACCGGGATGATCCATAAGATCGGTGAGGTGCACGAGGGCACGACCGTTACGGACTGGATGGAGCAGGAGCGTGAGCGCGGTATCACGATCACTTCCGCGGCGACGACTTGTTTCTGGGAGCAACGGAAAGAGGCCGGAGTGTTCAAGGGGTTCGAGGCGATCAAGATGCGGGTGAACATCATCGACACCCCGGGCCACGTGGATTTCACGGCGGAGGTGGAGCGTTCCCTGCGTGTCCTCGATGGTGCGGTTGCTGTGTTCTGTGGTGTTGCCGGCGTTCAGCCGCAGTCGGAGACTGTCTGGCGTCAGGCGACGAAGTATAACGTCCCGCGGATCGCGTTCGTTAATAAGATGGACCGCACCGGCGCCAACTTTAATAACGCGATCAACGACATGCGCACCAAGCTGCGGGCGAACGCCTGGCCGGTGCTCATCCCGATCGGTGCGGAAGATCAACTGCGCGGGCAGTATGATGTCATTAACAAGAAGGCTGTCATCTATCTCGACGACGAGAAGATGGGTTCGAACTATCGGATCGAGGAGATCCCTGCGGAAGCGCAGGAAATGGTGGATCAGGCTTACAATGATCTGGTTACTGCCATCTCCGACCTGGACGACGAGATCGGTGAAGCTTTCCTCGAGGAGAAACCAATCACGATCGAGATGCTTAAAGCGGGTATCCGCCGGCAGACCATCGCCAATAAGTTTGTTCCGGTCGTAGGTGGTTCAGCTTTCAAGAACAAGGGCGTTCAATATCTTGTCGATGCGGTGATCGACTATCTGCCGAGCCCGATCGACATCCCTGCGGCGAAGGGTATGGACCCGGATACCTTGGCTCCGATCGAAGCGGTGACGGACGACAATGCGAAGTTCTGTTCGCTCGCGTTCAAACTCTGGACCGACCCGTTCGTGGGAAAGCTTGTCTTCTTCCGTGTCTACAGTGGCAAGGTTACCAAAGGAGACACGATCTACAATCCTCGCACGAATAAGCGGGATCGCATCAGTCGTCTGATTCAGATCCAGGCGGATAAGCGTGAAGATATCGACACGATTTACTCCGGCGACATCGCGGCGATCGTAGGCATCAAGAATGTCACCACGGGCGACACTCTTTGTAATGAAGATCACCCGCTGCTGCTAGAGCCGCCCTCCTTCCCTGACCCGGTTATCTCGATGTCAATCGAGCCGAAGACAAAGCTCGATCAGGAGAAGATGGGCATCGCACTCCAGCGCCTGGCTGAAGAAGACCCGACCTTCCGCGTCCACACCGATGAAGATACCGGTCAGACCATCATCGCCGGAATGGGCGAGCTGCACCTCGAGATCATCCGCGATCGCATGCTTCGCGAATTCAAGGTGGAAGCGAATTCAGGCAAGCCACAGATTGCCTACCGCGAGACGATCACCTCTTCGGCGACCGGTGAAGGCAAGCTAATCAAGCAATCCGGTGGTCGCGGCCAATACGGTCACGTCATTGTCAACGTCCGTCCCGGCGAGCGCGGCAAAGGTCTGGTGATCGAGAACAAAGTCGTCGGCGGAACGATTCCCAAGGAATACATTCCAGCTTGCAAGAAGGGTGTCGAAGAAGCGGTGCTCAATGGCGTGGTCGGCGGATATCCTGTGATCGACGTCGAAATCGACATCATCGACGGAAGCTACCACGACGTAGATTCCAACGAACTCGCCTTCAAGATGGCGGCAATTTTCGCTGCAAAAGATGGCTTCAAGAAAGCCGGCGCGATCCTTCTCGAACCGATCATGAAGGTTGAGAATAGCACTCCCGAAGAATACCAGGGCGATATCATGGGCGATCTCAGTCGCCGTCGTGCAGCAATCAAGGGTATCGAGGCGAAGAACAACCTTTCGATCATCAACGCTGACGTGCCGCTGGCCGAGATGTTCGGTTATTCGACAGCAATCCGTTCGCTCTCCAAGGGTCGCTCCAGCTACTCCATGGAACCATCACACTTTGAACAAGTGCCCGCGCAGGTGCTCGCCGCCGTGCTCGACCAGAAAGCCAAATAAGGAACTATGACCGGCCAACGCATTCGCATCCGACTTAAAGCATTCGATTTCAGGATGCTTGACCAGTCTTCGGCGGAGATCGTCGAGACTGCGAAGCGCACGGGCGCCAAGGTCGCGGGTCCCATTCCGCTGCCAACCCGTATTGAGAAATTTACCGTGAACCGCTCACCCCACGTCGACAAGAAATCGATGGAGCAGTTCGAAATCCGCACTCATAAGCGCCTGCTTGATATCATCGAACCAACTGCCAAGACGGTTGATGAGTTGAAGAAGCTGAATCTTCCGGCCGGCGTGGACATCACCATCAAGATCTGACGCTCAAAACACGCGAGATGAAGATTGGACTTTTAGGCAGAAAACTCGGAATGACGCGCGTCTATGACGCCGCCGGCAAAGCAACACCTGTAACCGTGATTGAGGCCGGTGGTAACACTGCGCTCCAAATCAAGAGCGACGAGATCGACGGCTATTCGGCGGTGCAGGTAGGCTTTGACACCCAGAAGGAGCAGCGGGTAACGAAGCCGCTGCTTGGTCACTTCAAGAAGGCAGGGTCAGAACCGAAGAAGCACATTCGCGAGTTTCGTCTGCCGGCGAACACTTCGATTGAAGGTGCCATTGACCTGAATGTCACTCAGTTCGCCCCCGGTGATTTGGTGGACGTGATCGGGCAATCCAAGGGCAAAGGCTTTCAAGGCGTAGTTCGCAAGCATGGGATGGCGGGACAACCTGCGACCCACGGTTCCATGATGCATCGCCGTAATGGCGCCATCGGTAACCGGTCCACGCCGGGCCGAATCTGGAAGAACATGGGCATGCCAGGCCACATGGGTGACGATCGAATCACGGTTCAGAACTTACGAGTTATCCAGGTAAGGGAAGCGGAAGGCGTGATCCTGATCACCGGTGCAGTGCCGGGAGCAAACGGAAGCTACGTAGTGATCCGGCCGGCGAAGAAAGCCAAACAGGAGGCCACGAGCTAACTATGACCGCCAAGATTCTAACTCTCGAAGCGGCGAAAGAGGCAAACATCGACGTCATTGAGAACGGGAAATACACCCAGGTTGTTCATGACACGGTGGTGGCTCTGCGCGCCAACCGCCGCAGCGGAACAGCCTCGACCAAGACCAAGGCGACCGTGCACGGATCGGGCTCCAAGCCATGGCGCCAGAAGGGCACAGGACGCGCTCGGGCTGGCTACAAATCGAGCCCGGTATGGGTCGGCGGTGGAGTGGTCTTTGGTCCGCATCCTCGCGATTACTCGAAGAAGGTTTCCAAGAACAACAAGCGGATTGCGCTACGCAAAGCACTTAGCGAGCGAATCAAAGCTGGTGATGTGTTGATCGCCCCCACGTTTGCCGTGAGTGAGCCCAAAACGAAACAGTTCGTGGCGGCGTTGGGTGCTCTAACTCCCGAGACCCGGTCCTTGATCATCTCCGCGGCATTCGACGATACGACTTACCTGGCAGCACGTAATGTCGGTCCGGCTCTGCTCATGACTGCCTCAGAGGTGAACACCGAGCAACTCCTCCACTATCGCAAGGTAATCATCACCGAAGATGGCCTGGCGCAGCTGGCCGAACGCATTTCCAAGCGATGAACGCACCTTACGACATCATTGATACGGTCCGACTGACCGAGAAAGCGACTCTGCTGGCCGAACAGCATAACAAGTACGTTTTTCGCGTCCGGCCACACGCCACCAAGACTCAGATCAAGCTGGCGATTGAACAGCTCTACAAAAAGACCGTCCTGGCCGTGAACACCTGCAATTACGAGGGCAAAAAGAAGCGCGAGCGAACAGCCGCGTTTGGCCGTCAGGCCAGCTGGAAGAAAGCGATCGTGACGCTGAAGGCTGGTGACAAGATCGAATTCGCATAACCGAAGGGACTACCATGGCTCTTAAAACCTTTCGCCCCCTCACACCGACGAGTCGCTTCAAGGCGCTTCCGTCGTTTGACGAGATCACCAAGTCCAAACCCGAGAAGTCTCTGGTCGAGACCAAAACCCGCTCCGGCGGTCGTAACAATAACGGTCGGATCACGACTCGGCACATTGGCGGTGGACACAAGCAGAAGTATCGGATCATCGATTTCAAGCGGAAGAAACGCGGCATCATCGCCGACGTAATCGCGATCGAATACGATCCAAACCGATCAGCGCGAATTGCTCTCCTGCAGTACGCTGACGGTGAGAAGACGTATATCCTTGCTCCTGCCGGTTTATCCGTTGGGGCAAAAGTGACGGCCGGCCCGGACTCTGCCCCTGATGTAGGTAATGCACTGCCGCTGAGTGCCATTCCATTGGGCGCCGCAATCCATAACGTGGAGCTGGTAGCTGGTCGCGGAGGCCAGATTGCCCGGAGTGCTGGGCAGCAGGTCATTCTGAACAACCGTGAAGCAGGTTACGCTTTGGTGAAGCTTCCTTCAGGGGAGATCCGGCGGATTCACGAAGGTTGCTACGCCACGATTGGCCAGGTCGGAAATGTCGAGCACATGAATGTGAGTTCCGGTAAGGCCGGACGCAGTCGCTGGCAGGGCATTCGTCCGACGGTGCGTGGAATGGTGATGAACCCAGTCGATCATCCGAATGGTGGCGGTCAGGGCAAATCCAAAGGTGGCGGTGGTCGTCACCATCCGATGAGTCCATGGGGCCAGTTGGCCAAGGGTTTCAAGACCCGCAAGAAACACAAGACGAGCAGCACATTCATCGTCGAGCGCCGCAAACCGAAGAAGTAGAGCTATATGGGACGTTCGTTAAAAAAAGGTCCGTTCGTGGACGGTCATTTGTTCGAGAAAATCGACCGGATGAATACAGCAACCATCAAGAAGCCGATTAAGACCTGGTCGCGGCGGTCCATGATCACACCGGAGTTTGTGGGTCACACTTTCCTGGTTCATAACGGCAAGATTTTCAATTCGGTGTTCGTCACCGAGAACATGGTGGGTCACAAGCTTGGGGAGTTTTCTCCCACGCGGATCTTCAAGAAGCACGGTTCGCATACGGCGAAGGTTACCAAGTAATCGCACGCCTCCGCTCATGAAGTTCACTGTATCATCCTCATTGGGCTGCAGCCTGGCTGTAGCTCTGGGATTCTTGCCGATCACGCCGGGCTTCGGCGAGATCGCAGATGGTACCGTGCGCATTGAAACAGAGCTGTCAGAAGTTAAGATCGCTCTGAATCGATTGGTGATCGAAAACGAACAACTGCGTGCCGATCTATCCGGGACGGAGAAGAACCTCGCGGGAATGCGCGCCAGTCTTGCGAACACGAGTGCGGAAGCAGAGATCTTCAAGCGGCAGGCCGCGGAGCTTAAGCTTCGCATGGAAGCGCTAGGCGTGAATACGGCGTCCGGCAATAGTGCCCGGCTCGAGCAGCGCTTGCTAGCCGCAGTCGCATCTTTGCAAGCTGCCTCCCTCGAGAAACGGGCATTGACCGAAGCGCTCGTGCGTCTCAGTGAGTCCGCCTCTCTTTTTGCGAAGGCCAGCACCACCGTAGATCCGCAGTCTCGTTTGGCTTTGGAAACAGAGATCCGCAACGCGGGGGCGGCATTAAGCGGACGACGTGACCAGGAAAGCGCCGAAAATCCCGCGTCGTTGATATCGGGCAGAGCGGTTAGCGTCAAAGGTGACCTTGCGCTGGTGGTCCTGAATCTTGGTAGCAAGCACGGCATCCGGGTTGGAATGCCCTTCCAGGTTACCCGTGGGGATAAGGAAATCGGCTCGGTGTCGGTAGTCGATGTGCGGGACAAAATCGCAGGTGCGGTGATCCAGCAACTGACGTCAGAGCAGGATCCAATCAAAGTCGGCGATCATCTCAAGGTGGCGGCGGCTCAGTAGCAAAACTCGTTCAATCGTTTTCATGCAGATCAAATCCATTTATCGCGGTGCGCGTATCTCGGCCTTCAAGGCCCGGGAAGTAACGCGCGCAATCCAAGGCCTGCCGGTGGCGGCCGCGCTAGATCTTCTGGCGTTCACACCGAGGAAGGCCGCGGTGATGATCGCGAAGGTTCTGAAAAGCGCGATCGCCAACGCAGAGAATAACAACAATCTACGCGTGGAGCGGTTGGTCGTTCAGGAAGCTACGGTGGGCGAAGGTCCAACCTTGAAGCGTTTTCAACCAAAGGCCCGCGGTAGCGCTGGACCAATTAGAAAGCGCAGCTCGCACATCCGGGTGATTGTCACCGACGAGATTGAAATCGCCCCTACCCGTGCAGCCAAGAGGACGAAGAAACCAGGCGTAACCACTCGCCGTCGGCCCACCAAGGTCATCCCTGAGCCGCAAGCGACCGCCGCCACGCAAACCGAGCAGCCTAACTCACCAGAATAAGTATGGGACAGAAAGTTAATCCGATCGGCTATCGCCTCGCTGTTAATCGCGAGTGGCGTTCGCGTTGGTTCGCATCACCCAAGGAGATGCCAGAGTTCCTGCACTCGGATCTTCAGATCCGGACCTACGTTAAGGACAAGCTGCGACTTGCAGCAGTTTCGAAAATTGTGATCGAGCGGGCTTGGAATAGCATCCGTGTTACGATTTTCACCGCTAGGCCGGGCATTGTTATTGGCCGCAAGGGCACGGAAATCGAGAAGATGACCGAAGAGATTGGCAGAATGTCCGGCGGGAAGTCGGTGAAGATCGACATCCAGGAGATCAAGACTCCGGAATTGGACGCCCAACTCGTGGCTGAAAACGTTGCGCTACAGATCGAACGTCGAATCAGCTTCCGCCGGGCGATGAAGAAGTCCTTGCAGCAAACGATGGATTTCGGCGCACAAGGAATCAAACTTCGGTGTGCGGGTCGTCTCGGCGGTTCGGAGATCAGCCGTGCAGAGTGGTATCGCGAAGGGAAGATCCCGCTTCACACTTTGCGCCAGCCCATCGACTACGGTTTCGCCGAAGCGAACACTGTCTATGGCAAAATCGGCGTGAAGTGCTGGCTGTGTAAGCCTGAAGGCGTTGTCGAAACCCCGGTCGCTGAAAAGCGGGAGCGGGAAACGCCGCCGCAACCCAGCCCTGAAGCTACTCCTCAGGCTTAAGCTTAATCTCAAGGAGAAATAGACGATTATGCCTTTAATGCCCAAAAGAGTGAAGTACCGGAAGACGCAGCGCGGCAGTCGCGCTGGGAACGCCACCCGGAACATCACGATCGATTTCGGTGCGTTTGCTCTTCAAACGCTGGAGCGTGCCTGGATCACCAATACTCAAATTGAAGCTGCCCGGGTTGCCTTGACCCGTAACATGAAACGGAAGGGGAAACTTTGGATCCGCATCTTCCCGGACAAGTCGGTCACGGCGCGGCCGCCAGAAACTCGAATGGGTAAGGGCAAAGGCGCTCCCGAGTATTGGGTGGCGACCGTCCGGCCTGGAAATATTCTTTTTGAGCTGGATGGAGTCCCGGAGTCAATCGCGCGTGAATCCTTGCGCCTTGCCGCCGATAAGCTTCCGATTCGCACCAAGTTTCTGACCCGCCATCGGGCCGCCTGACTATGAATATCAAGCAGGTACGAGAACTAAGCCGCACTGAATTGGCGACGCGCCGCCTTGAACTGGAGAAGGAGCGTTTTCATCTCCGCGTCCAACAACAAAGCGGTCAGCTGGAGAAGCCGAGTGAGTTGCGTGCGATCCGCCGCGACATTGCACGAATCGCATCCGTCCTCGCCGCTCCTTCTGCGGCCGTCCCGTCGAAATAGCATGAGTACCGAAACCGCCACCCCTGAGACTGCAATGGATCGCGGCTTGCGCAAAGAACGCGTTGGCCAGGTTGTGTCCACCAAGATGCAGAAGACCGCAGTCATCGAAACGACGACCCGTGTGCCGCACGCCAAGTTTGGTAAGATCATTAAACAGGTTAAACGTTTCTACGCCCATGACGAGCAGAGCCAGGCTCAGGTCGGGGATACGGTGCGGATCATGGAGACGCGCCCGACTTCGAAGCTGAAGCGGTGGCGTGTGGTTGAAATCATCAAACATTAGTTTACTGTCGCCGCCCGCTTATGCTCCAGATCCGCTCAAGAATTGACGTTGCCGACAACACAGGTGCTCGCATGGCCAAGATGATCGGGGTCATTGGCAAGGCTACGGCCGAAGCCCACGTCGGCGATATTATCACGGCCCACGTGCGGGAGGCTTCCACCGGTGGAACGGTGAAGAAAGGCGATGTCGTCCGTGCTGTTGTAGTTCGAACGAAGCAACCAATCCGTAGGGATGATGGCAGCTATCTCCGCTTCGATCACAATGCGATCGTGATCATCGATAAAGACTCAAACCCGCGCGGAACCCGTATTTTCGGCCCTGTGGCTCGTGAGCTTCGCGAGAAGAACTTCATGAAAATTGTATCGCTCGCGCCGGAGGTCCTCTGATGAATCGACGAAAATTTCACGTCAAAAAAGGCGATCAGGTTCAAGTGATTAGCGGGAACCACACCGGCGCAACCGGCAAAATCCTCGAGGTGCTACCGAAAAAGGAGCGAGTGCTGATTGAGGGCGTCCGTCTGATCAAAAAACACGTCCGGAAGTCACAGGAGAACCCCCAAGGCGCAATCCTGGAACGTGAAGGTTCGATCCACGTTTCCAACGTCCGTTTGGTAGAGCCGGAGGCGACCTCCAGCACTGGCAAGCCGAAAGCCAAAAAGAAGTAATTGTATGTCAGTTGAACTGTACGAAGACTATAAGCAGCGGGTGATCCCGGCTCTCCAGGAGAAGAGGGGTTATCGGAATCCGCATCAGGTGCCGAGGGTAACGAAGGTAGTGGTGAACACTTGCGTCGGTTCGCAAGCGGACGGCAAGCAGGCGCTTGAAGATGCCAAGGCGGAACTC
Source organism: Chthoniobacter sp. (assembly GCA_028293645.1). GTDB lineage: Bacteria > Verrucomicrobiota > Verrucomicrobiia > Chthoniobacterales > Chthoniobacteraceae > Chthoniobacter. The sequence continues at coordinate 4,292 of JAQGOK010000054.1, read as the reverse complement.
ACGCTCATCACGGGTCAGAAACCGGCTGAGACCCGGTCCAAGACGAGCATCGCCAACTTCAAGCTTCGCGAGAACCAAGCCATCGGAGCGAAGGTCACCCTGCGGGGAGCGCGAATGTATGAGTTTCTGGAGCGTTTGATCAAGACAGCTCTGCCGCGCATCCGCGATTTCCGTGGGATCTCCCCACGCGCCTTCGACGGGAACGGCAACTACACCCTGGGAGTGGCTGATCAATCGATATTCCCCGAGGTGGAGCTCGATAAGATTAAGCGCAACATCGGCTTCGACGTGACGATTGTCACTTCCACCAACATCAATGAAGAGGCGAAGGCGCTGTTGATGGAGCTCGGCATGCCTTTCACCGACAAGGTGAAAAGGACTTCGGCGGCAGCATAGCTACTAAAGATCATGAGTAACCTTTCCGACCCAATTGCTGATTTCCTTACCCGCCTGCGGAATGCCGGTGCAGCTGCAAAGACCGAGGTCATTGCCCCTTATTCCAAGATCAAAGCGGAGATCGCTCGGATCCTGAAGCAGGAAGGGTACATCACAGACTTCGAGGTGGATACTTCAGGTAAGTTTCCGCAGTTGAAAGTGCGGACGAAAATGTCCGGGCGCACGTCTGCAATCAAGGGTCTCAAGCGGATCAGTAAACCCGGTCTGCGGCGTTACGTGGGCGCCTCGAAGATTCCCCGGGTGCTGAACGGAATGGGTACGTCGATTTTGTCCACTCCTCAAGGAATTGTAAGCGGCCGTGAGGCTAAGAAGTCCAACATTGGCGGGGAATTGCTCGCCTTTGTCTGGTAGTAAACGAATTCATCATCTGTATGTCGCGAATTGGAAAGAAGCCCATCGAGTTACCCGCGAAGGTAACCTTGCAGATCGCTCCCGACGGTGCGGTTACGGCACAAGGTCCGCAAGGCACCTTGAACTGGAGCCTTCCCAAAGGTATCCGGGGCAAAGTTGAGGGCCCGACGATTACCATCGAACGGGAGAGCGAAGACCGCAAAGTGCGAGCCTTGCATGGTTTGTCGCGCGCGCTGATCAGTAATATGGTAACCGGGGTCTCCACCGGCTTTGTCAAAGACCTGGAGATTCAGGGCGTAGGATTCAAGGCGGCTGTGAAGAGCACCATCCTCGATCTCAACCTTGGGTTTTCGCACGATATTCATTTCCCCATCCCGGAAGGGATCAAGATCACGGTCACCGAGAATACAAAGATCAAGGTGCAGGGCATTGACCGGCAACTTGTCGGTCAGGTAGCGGCGGATATCCGTTCGTATTACCCTCCAGAACCTTACAAGGGTAAAGGTGTTCGTTATGCCGGCGAGCACATCCAGCGCAAGGAAGGAAAAACCGTTCAGTAACCATGGCCACTAAGCAAATCAGTCCACTTAAGCTACGGCATCAACGGCTGCGCAAGAAGGTCAGCGGCACGCCGGAGCGCCCTCGTCTGGCGGTCCACTTCTCCGGCAAGAACATTTACGCCCAGGTCATTGATGATCAGGCGGGTAGGACTATCGCATCGGCAAGCACGACCGAAAAAGATTTCCGCTCCGCAGGCGACGTAGGTGCAAACACCAAGACGGCTGTGAAGATCGGCAGCTTGGTGGCCGAGCGCAGTCTCTCCAAAGACGTCACCAAGGTCGTGTTTGATCGCGGTGGTTTTCTCTACCACGGCAAAGTGCGAGCGCTAGCTGATGCTGCGCGCGAGAGCGGTTTGGAATTCTAATTTAATTTATGGCAGCACCCCAGCAAGGAAACCGCGGTCGCCGCGATCGTCAGGACAAGCCGAAGGATGACTCCGGCCTCACTGAGAAGGTCGTGTTCATCAACCGTTGTGCCAAAGTAGTCAAAGGCGGCCGTCGATTCAGTTTTAGCGCACTGATTGTAACTGGCGACAAACTTGGCAAAGTCGGTTGCGGTTTTGGTAAAGCCAACGAAGTGAGTGAAGCCATTCGCAAAGCATCCGAGTCTGCGAAAAAAGCAATGGTGAAGATCTCCGTCCTCGATAACACCATTCCGCATGAAGTGATCGGCGAGCACGGGGGCGGCCGGGTGCTCCTTCGCCCAGCGTCCCCGGGAACGGGAGTCATCGCTGGTGGCGGGGTGCGTGCGGTCGTGGAAGCGGCCGGAATCCGCGATGTGCTGGCAAAGTCACTGGGTTCAAGCAATCACGCCAATGTCGTCAAGGCGACGATTGAGGCCCTCCAGCAACTTCGACTGCGCGAAGAGATCTATAAGACCCGCGGTTTCTCCGTCAATCGGAGTAACAGTGTGGCGCACTAGCTATGAATCTGCACACTCTCAAACCACGGCCAGGAGCGAAGCACCGCGTCAAGCGACTCGGCTGCGGCGAAAGCAGTGGTCACGGTAAAACGTCAGGCAAAGGGCACAAAGGGCAAAAAGCGCGCTCCGGCGGCAGCATCCGCCTTGGATTCGAGGGTGGGCAGATGCCGCTCATCCGGCGGATCCCCAAGCGCGGTTTCAACAACGCGGCATTCAAGACGCGCTTTGCCGTGGTGAACCTCGATGCGCTGAACGTCTTCGATGCTGGCGCGGTAGTGAATGAGCAGTCTTTGCTGGAGCGTGGGATCATCCGTCGCCCATACGATGCGGTGAAGATTCTCGGTAGTGGCACCTTGAATAGAGCACTGTCGATTGAAGTCACTCACGCCAGCGGCACGGCGAAAGCGGCGATCGAGGCAGCGGGCGGTTCGTTCGTTCAGAAATGAGCAGGACCGTCGGGCGGGGTGACATCATTCCTCGCGTGACGTCGGCAAACAAAAGCGTGCGGGCGTTTCGGAATTTGTGACGGCGCCATTAGAATGATTTCCGCCTTCGCAAATACCTTCAAGATTCCCGAACTCCGGAATCGCGTCTTGTTCACGCTGATTCTATTGGTGGTGGTTCGGATCGGAGCAGCAATCACCACTCCGGGGGTGAATGCCTCTGTGCTCCAGCACTGGTTTGAATCTCAAGTGAACAATCAGTCCGGCGGCACGGTCGCGGCCTTGTTCAATATCTTCAGCGGCGGTGCGCTGGAGAATTGTGCGGTATTCTCGTTGGGAGTCATGCCCTACATCAGTGCCTCAATTATGATGCAACTGCTGACGGCGGTGATTCCGCAGCTAGGCAAGATTTCCAAGGAAGACGGGGGCCGACAGAAGATCATGCAGTACACTCGTTACGCGACGATTGTTCTTTGTATCTTCCAAGGGTATCTGCTGGCGCTTTCCTTTGAGAGCCCTCAATCGAATCCTTTCCTGCAAGGGATCATGGAAACGATCAATAAGATGGGAGTCCCCCTTGTTGCGGATCCGGGTTGGCCATTTCGAATCACGACAGTAATCACGCTCACTGCTGGAACGATGTTCCTCATGTGGCTCGGTGATCAAATCACTGACCGCGGTATCGGAAATGGCATGTCGCTGATCATTGCGGTAGGTATTGTCGCACAATTGCCGGCGGCACTCATTCAAGCATGGCGGACATTTGTTCCCGCAGCGGGGCAGACGGCGAGCGAAGTGAGTCCCATGGTGCTCGTGCTGATGATCGCCTTTCTGTTCCTCGTCGTTGCAGCGGTGATTTGCGTCACGCAAGCACAGCGTAAGATTAGTGTTCAGTACGCAAAACGTGTGGTTGGCCGCAAAGTGTATGGCGGACAGACCCAGTATATGCCGCTGAAGGTGAACTACGCGGGGGTTATGCCGATCATCTTTGCGCAAGCGTTGTTGGTCTTCCCTTCCACGATTGCCACAATGGCTTTCAAGGATTCGGCCACTGCTTTGAAGGTGGCGGCGATGTTGAATGCGGGCTGGCTGCATTATCTCTGCTACGCGGTGATGATCTTCTTCTTCAGCTATTTCTGGGTCGCTACCCAGTTCCAGCCGCAACAGATTGCGGATGATTTGAAGAAATACGGGGGCTACATTCCGGGTGTTCGTCCAGGTAGGCCAACGGCCGACTTCCTGGATTTTACCATGACCCGCCTAACGTTTGCGGGAGCGATCTTCCTGACAATCATCGCGATTCTTCCTCAGATGCTCTCGCACCAGTTGAATGTGCCTTACATCACAGCGCAGTTCTTCGGCGGAACGAGTCTTCTGATCATCGTGGGCGTGGTATTGGACACCATGAGGCAGGTCGAGACTCACTTGATTCAGCGCCATTATGACGGGTTTCTCCGCAAAGGCAGGATCCGCGGACGGTATGATCGCACTCCTGCGGGGCGCGGCGAGGCGGTTCAGCAGAGCGCAATGCTTTGGCTCTACGTTGGGATCGCGGCATTG
>JAQGOK010000041.1 GCA_028293645.1 Chthoniobacter sp. | reverse complement strand
CTGAGGCACTCGCGCGACTGGAGCAGCATGCGTTGAACGGGCATTCCCTCCGCGCTCAGGATGGCGCCGCGCGGGGCGTTCGGCTGCTCGATGTGAACGCCGACGGATTCATGGACGTGCTGATCGGCACCGGCGAGCGGCAGGTCACTCGGTTATGGTCGCCGCACGAGCGCCGCTGGCGCGAAGTGCCCGCGCCTTTCCAAATCGCGGGCCAGGTGACGTTTGGCGTGATCGGCGGCGACACCGTCGCACTCCTGGCGGGATCGGCGCCGCTGGCGTGGCGCTTTCAGAAAGACGGCTGGGTTCCCGCACCCGATCTGGCCGGCAAGATCCCCCCGCACACCACGCTGCAACTCCGCGACTTCGACGGCGACGCTTCGTGCGAATTGCTCGCGAATGCCGCGAATCAGACTGCGCTTCAATCGTGGTCGGCTGCCGCCAAGCAGTGGGAGGTTGCGAAGTTCAGGCTGCCCGAAGGCGTCGCGGTTCTCGACGCAAACGGCGCAGATGCGGGGCTCCGTTTTGTGGATCTGAATGCCGATGGCGCGGACGACGTGCTGCTCTCGAATGAGTCGCGCTTCGCCATTCACCTTTGGACCAAAGAGGCGAAGCCGAACCTCGGTTGGACGGCGGGTTGGTCGCAGTTGGTGCGCGCCGGACCACGTCGCGGAGCTGCCAACGAACCGCCGCCGATCGTGCGCGCAGGACCGCACCGCAACAACGGCGCGTGGTTCAAGGATGGACATTTGGTTGTGCAAAATGAGGGCACGGCAAAGCTCACCGCGGTCGTGGATCGCCGCTCTTTCCAGGAGCTGACCGCGTTCGATGTGCCGCCGCCGAAATCGCCGCAGGAGTCACTGGAAGCGATGCGAGTGAATCCGGGTTTCAAGGTGGAACTCGTCGCCGCCGAACCGCTGGTCGTCGATCCGGTTGCCTTCGAATGGGATGCGCGCGGTCGGCTGTGGGTTGTCGAAATGCGCGACTACCCGCTCGGCATGGACGGCCGCGGCAAGCCGGGCGGCATCATCAAGATCCTGGAGGACACGGACGGTGACGGCACTTACGACAAGGCCACCGCGTTCCTGGAAGACCTCGACTCTCCCACCGGTGTTTTTCCGTATCGGAATGGCGCCCTGATCTCTGCCGCACCGGACATCTTCTACGCGGAGGACACGGACGGCGACGGGCGTGCCGATTCTCGTCGCGTGCTCTTCAGCGGCTTCAAGCCCGGCAATCAGCAGCACCGTTTGAACGGCTTCGAGTGGAGTCTCGACGGCTGGATCCATGGCGCAAATGGCGACAGCGGTGGCACGGTGAAACGCGTGGCCGCCCTGCCGCCCGCTCCCCCCACTCGGCCCGCGGCGCCCGTCGCGATCAGTGGACGCGACTTTCGCTGCCGGCCGGATACGGGCGAGTTCGAAGCGGAATCCGGAGCGACGCAGTTTGGCCGACGACGCGACGACTGGGGCGACTGGTTCGGGAACAACAACAGCACCTGGCTGTGGCATTACACGATCGAAGATCGCTACCTGCGGAGGAATCCGAAACTGCCGGTGAAAACGGTCCGCCAGACGCTGGCAAATTACCCGGACTCATCTCGCGTTTTCCCGATCAGCGCGCAGCCGATCCGGTTCAATCAGCCGCAGTCCCTCGGCCACGTCACGTCGGCGTGCAGCGCAACGCCGTATCGCGACGACCTTTTTGGACCTGCGTTTGCCAGCAGCGTTTTCATCAGCGAGCCGGTGCACAATGCGGTGCATCGCGAAGTCCTCACGCCGCAAGGCGCGACCTTCACCAGCAGCCGCGCGGATGACGAACACGACCGCGAGTTTCTCGCCAGCACCGACGTCTGGTTTCGACCGACGATGCTTAAGACCGGTCCTGACGGGGCACTCTACATCGCGGACATGTACCGCTTCGTCCTCGAGCATCCCGAATGGATTGCGCCGGAAACACAGGCGCGCCTCGATCTCCGGGCAGGTCAGGATAAGGGCCGCATTTACCGCGTCGTTCCCGTGGATGCAGCACCCCGCCGCATCCCGAATCTCGCCGCGCTCAGGACCGACGGTCTCGTCGCAGCGATGGAGAGTTCCAGCGGCTGGCAGCGCGATACGGTGCAACGCTTGCTCCACGAGGAATTGGACCGAGCCGCCGCACCGGGACTGCAAAAACTCGCGACCGAGTCCGCCAACGCAAAGGTGCGACTGCAAGCGCTCGCCACATTGGATCTGCTTCAAGCGCTGCCGCCCGAAACGGTGATCAGCGCGCTACGCGATAGGGAACCACGGGTCCGTATGCACGCGTTGCGGATCAGCGAGCGACTTGCCGGGAAGTCAGAGGCCTTGCTGACCGCCCTACTCGCATTGGAGCAGGACGAGAGCTTCGCTGTGCGGCGGCAACTCGCTTTCAGCCTCGGTGAATGGAAGACACCGCTCGCCGCCGCAGCGCTTGCGCGGATGGGTGAACGCGAAGGTCGCGATCCGCAGATGCGCGTTGCGATTCTCTCCTCGGTCGCTCCCGACAGTCCGCTGATGACAGGCTTGAGCGACGCAAAGCCGGTTACCCCCACCGTGCAACCGATTGCGCCAGCGCTCACGCCGAGCAGCCCCGATCGCGCACGGGTGGTCGCTTCTTACTCCGGAGTCGCCGGATTGCGGGGCGACGCCGCGCGCGGTCAGAAATCCTTCCTTCTGAATTGCGCGGGCTGTCATCGGTTTCGTGGCGGAGGGCGGGAACTCGGGCCAGATCTCGACATGGTGGGTGGCAAGCCGGATGACTGGCTGCTCACCGCGATCTTCGATCCGAACCAAGCGATGGAACCGCGCTATGTGGCCCAGCACCTCGCGCTGAGAGACGGCAGCGAAGTGGTGGGGCTGATTGCGGGCGAGACGGCCAACAATCTGACGGTTCGAACTGCAGATGGCGTTGAACGCGCGGTCCTCCGGTCGGACTTGAGCAGCACGAAACCGCTGCAACGTTCGCTCATGCCGGAAGGACTCGAGTCAGTGCTCAAGCCGCAGGAGGTCGCGGATCTGCTGACTTATCTGCGCAAACAGTAGGCGCGACTTCAGAAGAGCGATGACGAACCCCAAAAGCCGTGGAGTTGCTCCTGCTCCGGAACCACTATCGGAAACTGCTTCGCCATGGGATGCCCTCCGATGCGCGCAGATTCGCGCCCGCGCTGTGAAGGTGCTCCGGGCGGATGCCTTTGTCCCGATCACAGGCCAGCGTTCGGTTGTCGGCCGGCAGACTAAACTGTTGCGCATCGGTCGCGCCGAGCATGCGATTCCCGCGGATTCCCTGCCCCATGAACATGATGGACCTGTCCGTTGCCACGCATGCCGGCACGTTGTGGTGCGGCGCGACGGCCGGAGGACAGCGGAAACAGGAGCGGCACGCCTGACGGCGCGTCGGAGGAGAGGTGTCCAGGGGGGGACAGCGGCGCAGGCTACCGACGCGCGCCCGGAGAAGCTGGCCTCGTTTTGGCGCGGCCTTTGCTATTTCAAATGTGTGTTTCGCCAGCTCAAACCAAGAGTCCTTTGTATCGACGATGAGCTCATGGTCGGGCAATTCGTGCAGGACGCTCTCGAGCGAACGGGCGAGTTCATCGTAAAGACCGAGACCGACCCGTTCGCTGCTCTCGATACTGCGCGCGCGTTTCGGCCAGATGTGCTGTTCATCGACATCAACATGCCGGGACGCGATGGCCTGGCCGTCGCGCGACAAATCCGCCAGGAGCCATGGCTGCGACACCGGCCGATCATCTTCTTTTCCGGAATGTCCGAGAAAGCAGAGGCAGCACTGAAAGCTGCGGGAGATGGGCCAACGGAGTTCCTACAGAAGGGCGTTCCCCTAAGCGTGATCGTGGAAACGGTTCAGCGCGTCGCTTCGGAACGCCTCCAATTATACAAAGCGTTTCGGACAGCGGTCGTCCACTAACCCAACGTGCTCATGAGTCCACCTTGCGGAAATGGCGCGTGCTACTTCTAGTTTGTGCTTCGCAGCGTTAGTCGAAACGTAGAGGCCAACGGCTCTGGCGCCGAGCACGATGGTCAGGCCGTCGAGAGATTTGAAGAGTTTGAGTTCACTTTTGTGGTGGACGAACAAGTGCTCGCCCGGTTCTTCGCCGACCCTGGCGAATACCTGGTCGGGAGCGTAAAACCGTCTGACGTTCTCATCGATATCGATGGCATTGCGCCAGAGCACGCTCGGTTGACGCTTGGTGAGACGGTCTCGGTGACGACCGTGGTTCCAGACGCCGCGGTGTTGGTTGATGGCGAAGACATCACGGCCCGGACCGAACTCCGACCTGCGCAGGTCATCACCTTCGGAAACGGAGTCGGCGAGTTGCGGTTCGAACGGCATACCCATGCAACTTTGGTCGCTCCGCAGTTGGTCCCCGCTGAGATCGAGCTTCCGATTGCGGAGCCATCTGAACTTCCCGAGACCGAAGCTGCCGAGCTGAGGGTGGAACCGCCACCACCAAACAGCCCGCTTGAAGGGAGCACCTCATCCGAAGTGCCAGACACGGACCTTCAAACGGAAGTGGATCGGCTCCGCGCAGAAGTCGAGCGGCTGGCCAAGGAACGGAGCACCGCGGAAAGCGCGGCGGCTTTGAAGGCTGAGATCCAGGGCAAAAGCACGGGGCTGCTGACCACCGCCAACGAAGTGTTGTTGCGGAAGTTTAAGGAGGCGACTGAACAGTCCAAGGAAGCGACCAATCTTCGCAAGGAACTGAAGCAGCGCGAAGTCGCCCTGGTGGAGGCATGGACGCGTCGCCAGGCCGCTGACGAGCGGATGATGGACCTCGAAACACGCCTGGCCCGAGCGGAAGTAGGGCGGCCCGGCGCACAGAGCTCTTCGACTAAGAAGTCGCCGAGCATTGCATGGGCGGCAGCGGCAGTGCTGTTGCTGGCGATCGCCGTGCTCGCGCGGCAGTTGAAGACAGTCACTGCGCGCGCAGAAGCCGCGGATGCTGTGGTCGCTCTGGTTAAAGCCACCGCGCCGCAACTGCACCAGCAGGCACTTGAAAGCCTTCAGTCCGGCAAGCTCGACGAGGCACGCGCCAGAATCACTTACGCACTAGCCTTGGAACCCGAGGTGGCAAGTTATCACCTTACCGCGGGTAGGATTCACCAATCCCTGCTGCGACTTACTGAGGCGCAAGGGGCGTTCGAGCGTGCCCTGGCCTTGGGCGGTCCGAAGAAGGAGGTCGAAACAAACATCGCGCTCTGTCGCAGCATCCTGCGAACCCGGCAGGGCACCCGAGCTGTCGAGAACCTTTATGCGCTGCACCGCTTGATGATGGAACAGCAGCGTCTGCCCGAAGCCCTGCTGATGGCGCAGCGATTGGAAACCGATCGCGTCTTGCTGCAGAAAACCTGGGCCGCAGTTCTCGATGCGGGTCGAGTCCTGGGCGACTTGACCGTGAATGATGACGGTTCATTTCACCTGCGCCTGCATCCGAATAGTCCGGGCAGCCTGGCGGTCCTCAAGGGAATGCCACTCCAGTCACTCATCGCCGCGCGGACCAACATCGAAGATCTTTCGCCTTTGCGGGGTATGCCACTGCGACGGCTCGATCTCTCCCAGACCACGGTGCATGACATCGAGGTGCTTCGCGGGATGCCTTTGGAAGAGTTGGATCTCTCCAATACCGCCATCAAGAGCTTGGGCGCGGTTGTAGGCATGCCTTTGAAGAAGCTGAAGCTCGAATACACCGTCATCTCGGACATTGCCGTCCTCGGTGGAATGCCACTGGAAGAGCTAAGCTTGCTCAGCACGCGTGTCTCGAACATCGCCGCCCTGGCGCAGTCGCCACTCCGGGTGCTAAACCTCGCTCACACCAGCGTCCGCGACCTGACGCCGTTGAAGCATCTGCCAATTGAGCAGCTGAACCTCGAGCGGAGTGCTGTGATCGACCTGACTCCGCTCGCAGGTGGACAGCTCACTTCGCTGATCCTCTCGGAGACACGGGTCCAGGATCTGGCGCCGCTTCGTGGAGCTCCGTTGCAGCAGTTGTGGCTGGCGGGATGCACGGAGATTGCGACGCTCGAGCCACTCCGCGGATGCCTTGATTTGGAGCGCCTGATCTTATCGCACAAGGGGCCAAGTCCCACACCGCTGCGGGATCTGCCGCGCCTTCGGTTCCTCGCCTACGACAACCTGGGACCCTCTGCAGGCGAGCAAACCGCACAGCAATTCTGGAGCGGAGAGCAACGCGCCGTACCAACGGGGAGCAACGCGGGCAAAGCGGCTGCGATCAACGCACGACCTCGATCCAACTCGCGACCTTATAGTCAATGATCGGCCCAGCGGTATGCTTCAGCGCTTCGTCAAAATGGAAACGGGCTTTTCCTCTCGCCTCGAGCGACTTGGCAACAATTGAACCCATGAAGTCCCCGTTGCCGGTGAACTCCACTGCGTGGGCGGGCGCATAGATCGCGGCGTGAATGTCATCCGAAAGCGACAGCTCGATCCTCCGCGTCTGCCCGGCCGGTGGCGCCAAAGCGTAAAGCTGTAGGTTCTTCGCCCGCCGGCTGTCATTGCGCAGTGAGTTACCATTCATCCGCAGGTTGCCGCCTACATAGACTTTTGCCTGCACGTTCGCGTCCACCTGGATGTTCCCGGTGATATCCCCGGTCACCCAGACTTCCACTGCGCCGGGTTGGGACCCACCGGTGATGCGCAAGGTTCCGGTCAAGGCATTGAGCTTATAGCACGCGGGGGTGGCCAGAGTGCCGGCGGCCGCCGTTAACGTTGACAATATGCCTCCCCCCGCGAAGCCGCTCGAGGTCGGCTGCGCAATGACCGGGGTTGGTTGGTAAAAGCCATTGTCAATCTTCCCCCTGATCCGCGCCGCGGGGGCGACGGCCCCACCGTTGGTTCCGACATCGCCGTGGATGTCGCCTGCAAAGGTAAAGTCGGAGCTATTGGTGAGCACGGTTCCGCCCGCCTTCCGCTTTCCGCTGTCGTACTCGCCGGAAGTCGAGTAGAGCGGGTTGCTGGAATCGAAGCTGTCCACGAGGGAGCGCCGGTCATCCACGTCCATCTCCTCGCCCGTCAGGATTGCGGCCTGAAACGGGAGGACTGGCCGAACGATCATCTCCAAGGTCCGGGTCACTTGCGGCTTTGTGACCAGCACTCCAAGGGTGGCATCTCGCACGAAGCCCAGCCGCCGCAGCCGGTTGTCCAACTTATCGGGCGAAATCTGCCGCTGACCTGGGACAAGAGTCGTTCCTTGCGCTCGCACGCGCAGCCATTGATGGCCGCCGCTGTCCAACATCCCCGTTGGCGCATCCAACTTCACCAATGCGGTCTGGGTCGTATTGCCTTCGCCCCCGTTTACGAGCGGCGCCGGCACCAGGGAAAGCACGGTTCCTCCAGGGATGAGCCGCGAAGTGGGAATGACTCCGGTCGAACTCGTCCAACCCGTCCAGCCATTCGTCGGAAGACTCACGATTTCTGGCAAGACGCGGCGGATCTCCACCACTGCAAGACTCGCCGCCGATTCGGCCGCCATCGAAGCCTGCTGCCAGCTCGCCGAATGGAAAGCGACCCGACTCCGGCTGGTGATGGTCAGGATGAAGCCCGCGGTCGCGAGCGAGAGTGTCGAGATCGTCAGCATCGCCACGAGCAAGGTGCTCCCCGTTGCTTGGGCTGATCGTCGCGTGGAGTTTGGGATCATTGCACGTCTCCTGCAGTGTTGCGCACCCGCACGGTCGTCGAGATGCGCGCGGCAGTGCGTTGCTCCTCGCCGGCGGTGCGGGAAAAGCGCGGCGTGAAAGCGAGTTCGAACTGCACCTCCGGCAGGTTGTTGGCCTGCACAAAGAAGTTCTCAATCCGGCGCGTGGCGACCGTCGTTCGAACGCCGTTCTCTTCCCGGATAAACGCGTCGCCCTCCACGTAGTAAGCGACCGGGATCGACGCAGTGTTGTAGCGGACGGTGCCAGTGAGGACCTTGGGCACCCGCGTTGCGGTGGTGGCGGAGTCCCACTGATCGGGCAGAGTGAGGAGGAGCTTTCGATTCTGATTCCCCGTGGAAACGGCGGTCGCGCGCCGCAAATCGCGGGTGATGTAGTCGATCACGCGCATCTGATCCAACTGGCAGCCAATCTGGTATTCCGCCGCGGAATAGCCCCGCTGCAAGGCGATGGAACCGACCACGAGGCCGCCGAGCATTGTGGAGCCGATGCCCGTTGCCACCAGCAATTCGAGCAAGGTGAAGGCCGCCGGCCCGCAGGATTGCTTCATCGGCTGGCCCCTCCCACAGCGACGAGGATGGAGGCTTCGCGGCTGCGTGTCCGTTTCTCACTTTTCCAGCTCAGGCGTACGTCGGCGCGGATGCACGGGCTAGCCGCCAGCGCGCTGATTGGCGGGGTCGAGATGACGGTATTGGATCCGTTCGCACGGCGAACCTTCAACGGCGTGGGCATGGGTGAAGCGGCCGGATAAACGCTGATCGTGACCTCCTCGACGAGATTCACGAGGCGCGAGCCTGCTCCCGTAGGCGCGGAGAGCACCGCAGCTTGCAGACGACTCGGATCCGTGAGGATCGTCAGATTGCAGGCGCGGATTTGCTCTGTCCGCTCCTGCAACACCAGGTTCGCTCCGATCGTCTCCTGTTGTTTGCGGATCAGACCGAGGGCCGTGGAGTACATCACGAATAGAGAGGAAAACGCGAAAGCCACCAGGCCAACGGCAAAGCTCACCTCAACGAGGGTGCTGCCCGCCCGGTGACTGCGCGGATTAGTGGTGAACATCGTGTCGCTGACCTACGGCTGTGTAGCAGGCCGTGTGCTGAGTGGATCGATTTCAAGCGAGTTACCCCCGCCACCTCTGGAGATTATCGGTCAGCAGCCGACACGCGGTAAGCGCCGGGAGCGACCGAACAGCAGTTTTGCGAGTCTCGAACGCTGTGTTGCGAAAAAAGGCTGTCGTTTGCGCAGCCAGGCCTCGGTTGTTGTCGAGCCGCCTCTTCCTGATCAGGGGTCCGTCTGGACGACCGGGACCTGACCGACCGTGACGGCTCTCCGATCGAGGTCCACCTTCAGCCCATCTCCGCCTCGGTGGCGGCGGATCAGGTCCCGCCAGTCACAAAGTAGTTCTGGCTCCGCAAATCCTCCGCGAGGTCCTTCTCCATCTGCGCCGCCGCTTCGAACGGCATCGGGTTCAGATGGGTGAAGAGCTCAGGCAGCAGTCGCACGCCGTATTTCTCCACCGTCCAGGCCGCCTTGTAGCCGTGTTTGTGATTCTCGAACCGATGCTCCACCGGAAGACCGGTCATGCCGACGTAAACGCATGGCCTCTCGCCATCCCACTTCGGATTCAGCCGAAGCAAAGAGGGATGCCTGGCTACCGCTGACTCAAGCAGGATGACGTAAACGCTGTGGTGAAATGCATCCTTACTGCCCATGGAAGCATCGCGATCGTCAGACCGGGCGACGGACGACAGCACGATTCCGCGGAGCTATTTCGCGCCGAGGACTGCATCCTTCGCGGCCTTCGCGACGCGGAACTTAACCACAGTCTTGGCGGCAATCTTGATCTTTGCGCCTGTTTTGGGGTTCACCCCCATCCGCGCCTTGCGCTTCTGCTTCACGAGTTTGCCGATGCCCGGAAAGGTGAACTCGCCATTCTTCTTCACCTCACGCAGTGCGATGCCGGTGATGACGTCCATGAAGAAAGCAGCAGTCCGTCGATCGGTGTCGGTTTCCTGGGCGACGAGTTGAAGCAGGGCAGACTTGGTCAGTTTTTTGGCGGGCATATTCAAAGGTTTGCCGTTGTCGGTCCGGACACTCAATAGATTTCAAGAGCTGTCGTGCTCACATGAGGGAGGATGGCCGCGATTGCATTCGCCGAGCCGATCCCGATAGCGTGCCGAACCCCAGATGCTCGGCTTCTTGAAACCCGCTCCGAGTGCAGAGCTCTGCCCTGCGGAGCAAATGGACTCAACCTATCGGCGGCTGCGCTGGCAGGTCTTTGCCGGAATCTTCCTCGGCTACGCCGCCTACTATCTGGTGCGCAAAAACTTCGCGCTGGCCATTCCCGACATCCTCAAGGAGCACCCGGAATATTCCAAGGCGGCACTCGGCGCCGCACTGACCGGGACTTCCGTCGCCTACGGCTTTTCCAAATTCCTGATGGGCTCCGTCTCGGATCGGAGCAATCCAAAATACTTCCTTCCGCTCGGCCTGTTGCTCTCCTGTGCACTCACCGCGGTGTTCGGCCTGGCCAAGGGAATCTACGCCTCGCTGTTCGCGATCATCGCGCTGCAAACACTGAACGGCTGGGTGCAAGGCATGGGCTGGCCGCCGTGCGGGAAGACCATGGTCCATTGGTTCTCCACGCGGGAACGCGGGCGCATCGTCTCGGTGTGGAATGTCTCGCACAACGTCGGCGGCGCGTTGGTGGCCAGCTTCGCTCTGGTCGGGGTCGCGTTGTTTGCGGATTGGGGCGCGAAGTTCTACTTCAACGCCCTGATCGCGGCGGTGTTCGCGGTCATCGTGTTCTTCCTCATGCGCGATACTCCGCAATCCTGCGGGCTGCCGCCCATCGAGGAATACAAACGTGACTATCCGCCCGGTTACTCAGCCGAACACGAGCGGACCTTTACCTTCCGCGAAATCTTCTTCGAGCACGTGCTGCCGAATAAGTATCTGTGGGCGATCGCCTTCGCGAACGCCTTCATCTACTTCGTCCGCTATGGCGTGGTGGACTGGATTCCGACCTACCTGCAGACCGCGAAGGGATTCTCCTTCCAGCAGTCGAGTCTCGGCTGGTCGCTCTACGAATATGCGGCGATCCCCGGAACTCTCGTTTGCGGCTGGATGTCGGACAAGGTGTTCAACGGAAGACGCGCGCCCGCCACGATTCTCTTCATGGCGTTAACTCTCGTCGCAGTGGTGGTCTATGCACTGAATCGCAACGGCCCGCTCTGGATCGACTATGCCGCGCTGATATCGATCGGCTTTCTAATCTACGGCCCGATCATGCTGATCGGTCTGCACGCGCTTGATCTCGTGCCGAAGAAAGCGGCGGGCACCGCCGCGGGCTTCACCGGCTTCTTTGGTTACGTGTTCGGCTCCGCGATCGCGGGCAGCGGTGTCGGCTGGATCGCCGATCACTGGGGCTGGGGTGGCGTGTTCGGGTCGATGATTGGCTGTTGTCTCCTCGCGATCCTCTTCAGCGCGTTCACGCTGCGTCACCGGCCCGTCGAAGGAACTGAGTCGAACGTGCGATGAGCGACTATCCGGCAGAAGGTTCCGTGAACCGTCGGGCTGCATCAGGAACCCCTCGCGGCAGTGGGACTTGGCGCGTCGCTCCCGGGACGATTCTCTGCACAGCTCCCCCAACCTCACACCGGGCCGAGCTGGTGAAACTCACCTTCAATGACCGCGAACAGTTGCCGAACCTGATCACGCCGCCGCGCGCCAAAGGCGCAGGTCTGGCCGATCACTACCACGAACTCCGCCTCCCGGAACTCAGTGCTGGTCCGCACACCGCGACGGCTCACATTCGCGTGCTCGCCACCACGACGGAGTCCAGCCGATCGAGGCGTAGCAATCCTCTCGCCGCACGGTCATCTGCTCACCAGCGCACACCAGACCCAACCCAACAGCTCCAAATGAAAGTCCTCTCCACTCTGGCGATGTTCACCCTCAGCGCAGCCGCACTGTTGGCCGTCGAGCCTGATCCTTCTACAAAGGCCGCCTGGAACGTCCGTGATCACATCCCGCTCGAAAAGATCATCGTGCAAAGCCATCGCGGCGCCGGGGTGCTCGCGGAGGAAGGCACCATCGAAGCTTTCGAGCTTGGTTGGAAGCTTGGCACTTACCCCGAATCCGATCTCCGAGCGACCAGGGACGGAGTGATCGTCAGCTTTCACGACAACAACTTCGCTCGCGTGGTGAAGGACGCATCGCCCGAACTCAAGAAGCAGGGCGTGAAAGATCTGACCTATGCGGAGTTATCCCAGCTCGATGTGGGTTCGTGGAAGGGCGAGCAGTTCAAAGGGCGCCGCGTGCTTACGATGGCGACGGTTTTCGAGATCATGCGCGCGCACCCGGAGCGCCACATCTACATGGACGTCAAAAGCATCGAGTTTCCGAAACTTGCCGCGGAGGTCAGGAGATACGGGGTGGAGCGACAGATCGTGCTCGCTTCGCCGAAGGTCGAGCAGCTTCGCGAATGGAAGGCGCTTGTCCCGGAGTCCGACACTTTGCTTTGGATGCACGGGAACGAAGCGAAGCTGAGCATGGAGTTGGCGGAGTTGCGCAAGACCAAGTTTGCCGGGGTAACGCAGGTGCAAATCCATGTTTACCCGAAGGTCACGAAAGACTCGTGGGCGCCGGTGACCGATGAAAGTTCACCCGAAAATCCGTTCCGCCTGCGGAATGCGTTTCTGCGCGAAACGGGCGACGACCTCCGCGCACATGGAGTCCTCTTCCAGACCTTTCCCTACACGAGCGATCCTTCCGTTTACGCGCAACTCATGGATCTCGGTGTGATGTCGTTCGCCACTGACCATCCCGA
Source organism: Chthoniobacter sp. (assembly GCA_028293645.1). Taxonomy (GTDB): domain Bacteria; phylum Verrucomicrobiota; class Verrucomicrobiia; order Chthoniobacterales; family Chthoniobacteraceae; genus Chthoniobacter. Next base: position 15,912 of record JAQGOK010000041.1, on the reverse strand, counting down.
TGTGGCGATGCGAGAACTGAAAGCCTACTACGCCGCGAAAGGAACGCCGAAGTAGGGATGAACGGCAGCGCCACGGCTGGCTCCGCCGCTGGATTGAGCCTCGAGGAAGCTCTGCGATCCGCGCGTGAAACTCGCGCGCTCCTCGTGGGCGCCGGTGTTCTTCGCGAGACCGCGCGCATCTTCCGCGAGCAGTTCCCCGGCTGCAACGCGGTCGTTGTCGCAGATGAGCAGACCTACTCGGTCGCGGCGAAACCGGTCGCCGAAGCGCTTCAGCTGGCGGGAGTGCATTGCGTGAAGCCTTTCATCTTCAAGGACCCGGCGCTTTACGCAGAAATGCGTTTCGTCGAGGAACTCGAAGCCTCACTCGGCCAACACGACGCGGTGCCGATCGCCGTCGGCTCGGGCACCGTCAACGATCTCACAAAACTCGCGGCTCATCGCGTCGGGCGCCCCGGCTATCTGAGTGTCGCCACGGCCGCCTCGATGGACGGCTACACCGCGTTCGGCGCCTCCATCACTTATCGAGGCGCGAAGCAGACCTTTGATTGCCCGGCACCGCGCGCGGTCATTGCCGACATCGACATCATTCGCCGCGCGCCGCCCGAGATGACGGCGTCGGGTTACGCCGATCTGGCGGCAAAACTCACCGCCGGCGCCGACTGGATTCTGGCCGATGCGCTCGGCGTCGAGCCGATCGATCCGCGCGCGTGGGCCATCGTGCAGGGCGGTCTGCGCGACGGGCTCGCCGACCCGGTCGGTGCACAGTCAGGCGATGCGGCTGCCATCACACCGCTCGTCGAAGGTCTGATGCTCGGCGGCTTCGCAATGCAGTGGTCAAAGAGCAGCCGACCGGCCTCGGGCGCGGAACATCAGTTCAGCCACCTCTGGGATATGGAGCACCACGTGCATGACGGCATCGCTCCGTCGCATGGCTTCAAAGTCGGAGTCGCCACGCTCGCGATCACGCGTCTTTATGAGCACCTGCTCGCCTACGACGTCGAGGCGCTGAACCCCGAGCCGTGCGTGGAATTCTGGCCGGAATGGGAACGGAGTGAGAGCCTCATCCGGCAAAGATTCGCCGGGACAGATTTCATCGAGACCGCGGTGGCTGAAAGCCGCGCCAAGTATGTCTCCGGGGCAGTTGTGCGCGAGCAGCTTGGGCGTTTGAAAGCCTGCTGGCCCGAGCTGCGCGAGCGCCTTGCTGCGCAGCTGATGCCGTCCGCCGAGCTCAAGCGCCGCCTTCAACTGGTCGGCGCCCCCACGGAACCGGAGCAGATCGGCATTTCTCGAGAACGGCTCCGGGAAACCTTCACGCGTGCCTGCTCCATCCGACGGCGCTTCACCATTCTCGACCTTTCGGCGCGCGTCGGCTCGCTCAGCGCCAGCCCTCTCTTCTTACCAGGCGCACCTTGGGAAATCCCACGCCCCTCACGTCGATACGACTAGCTCATGGCTTCCTCCCCCACCCCGTCCACCTCGTTGCCCGCCGACTCCGCGGAGACCGCGTCCCGTTTCCGTTACTGGCAATACCGCACGCTCATCGCCGCGATGTTCGGTTATGCGGCGTTCTATTTTGTCCGCAAAAATCTGAGCTTCGCGATGCCGGCGATGCAGGACGATCTCGGCATCACGAAAGCCGATCTCGGACTTTTCCTGACGCTGCACGGCTTGCTCTACGGCGTGTCGCGGTTCGTGAATGGGATGTGGGCCGACCGCGCGAATGCACGCTACTTCATGGTCGCCGGCCTGCTGCTTTCGGTCGGGGCGAACGTGTTCTTTGGCTTCAGCTCGACGGTCTTGCTGCTCGGCGTCGCGTGGATGATCAACGGCTGGGTGCAGGGCATGGGTTTCCCACCGTGCTGCCGCGTCCTGACTCATTGGTTCCCGCCGGAAAAGCTCGCGACGAAGATGTCGATCTGGAACACGTCGCACTCCATCGGCGCGGCGGCGGCGAGCGTTTTCTGCGGCTACATCGTCGTCCACTATGGCTGGCGCTGGTGCTTTTTTGGCCCGGCAATTCTTTGCACCGTCGCGGGCGTCATCCTCTTCATCCTGCTGCGCGATACGCCGACTTCCGTCGGTTTGCCCGAGATCAAAGTGCATGGCGCCAAGGAGGGTGATCACGAGGATCGCAGCTCCGCCGGCTATAAGGAGTTTGTGAAGCGGAAGGTCTTTCTCAATCCGTTCATCTGGTGGATCTCGCTCGCGAACTTCTTCGTCTATGTGCTCCGCTTCGCGATCCTCGATTGGGGTCCGACGCTGCTGAAAGAGATGAAGCACTTTCCCATTCAGAAAGCCGGCTGGATGGTCGGCGCGTTCGAGATCTCCGGGATCGTGGGAATGCTGCTCGCGGGCTGGGCGACGGATCGCGTGTTCAAAGGACGCGGCGCGCGAATGTGCGTTTTCTGCATGATCGGCGCCTGCACCGCGATGTTCCTGTTTTGGAAGCTTGGCTCCACGCCTTGGTCCGCGACCGGGTTTCTGATGATGGCCGGCTTTTTCATCTACGGACCGCAGGCGCTGATCGGCATCACTGCGGCGAACCTGGCCACGAAGCGGGCGGCTGCGACGGCCGCCGGTTTCACCGGTCTCTTTGGCTACGCCAGCACGCTCGTGTCGGGCTGGGGCCTGGGGCTGCTCGTGCAGCGCTCGGGTTGGAACGTGGGATTCGGCGCACTGCTCGCGGTCGGGGCGATCGGGACGCTGATGTTCGTGCTAGCCTGGCCTGCGAAACCGCACGGTTACGAAGTCGCTGAGGAGAGCGAAGCAAAGTGACGCCGAACGTGGATCATCGTCTGCGGAAGATCCGGCATGTCGCGCTCGACATGGACGGAACGATCTACCGTGGCGGCACGTTGTTCCCATTCACAAACGCTTTCCTCGCACAGCTCACGGAGCTGGGAATTGGCTACTCGTTCCTGACGAATAACTCATCCAAGAGCACCGCCGATTACGTGCAACATCTCGACAAGATCGGCGTCTCGGCCCAGGCGGAGCAGGTCTACACCTCGACGCAGGCGAGCATTGAGTTTCTGCGCGAAACGATGCCGCACGTGCAGCGGCTCTTCGTCCTTGGAACCTCCAGCATGAGCGCGGAACTGGAGGGTGCCGGATTCGCCCTCACCGCCGACAGCGCGAGCGATGAACCGCACGCCGTGCTGGTGGGTTTCGACACCGACCTGAGGTATTCGCGCCTTTGCCGCGCCGCGTACTGGATCAAGCAAGGCAAGCCGTTCCTCGCGTCGCATCCCGACCGCGTCTGCCCGACGGATGAGCCGACCGTGCTGGTGGATTGTGGTGCGGTTTGCGCAGCGCTTCGAGAAGCCGCCGGGCGCGAACCGGATGCAGTCTTGGGAAAGCCTGACCCGCGGATGTTGCGCGGCCTTTTGAGTCGGCATGGCCTGGCCGCCGAACAGATGGCGATGGTCGGCGATCGGCTTTACACCGATGTGGAAATGGCGCGCCGCGCCGGCGCTTTCGGTGTGCTTGTGCTCACCGGCGAGGCGACCCTCGAGGATGCGAAGCAGTCGGCCTCTCAACCGGACCTGATCGCCGTGGATCTCGCGGAGCTTGGCGATCGCCTGGCACAAAGCCGCCCCGGACTATGAATCAAGATGGCCGCTCCTGACACCTCCTCACCCGCGAACAGGAGGGAGCAGACAATCCGAGCGCTCACCGAGGCGCCTTTGGACGTGCTCGTCATCGGTGGAGGAATCGTGGGCGCCGGGATCGCTCGAGACGCGGCCATGCGGGGGTTAAAGGTCGGGCTGGTGGAGCAGCACGATTTTGCCTTTGGAACCAGCAGTCGATCGAGTCGCCTGCTGCATGGCGGACTGCGTTACCTCGCGCAGGGCCGCATTGGCCTGGTGCATGAGGCGAGCGTTGAAAAGAAGATCATCCACCAGATCGCGCCGCATCTGGCGCAGCCGCTGCCGTTCATCTTTCCGACTTATCGCGGAAACAAAGACTGGGTCCTCTGGCAGCTGAAGATCGGCGTAAAGATCTACGACCTGCTCTGCCACGGCAGAAATCTCGGCCGCTCCACGTGGCTGAGTACGAACGAGACTTTGGAGAAAGTGCCGGGACTGGCCGCGCCCGGCCTGAAGGGCGCAGTGCGTTACTACGATGGCTTCACCAACGACGCGCGGCTGGTCATCGACACGTTGCGCTCTGCGGCAAAAAGCGGCGCGCACCTTCTCAACTACTGCCGCCTGCAGGACTCCGCGCCGGGCCCGGACTGGACGTGCGCGGTGATGGACCAGCAAGCAACCAGGTCATTCGCCATCCGCGCGCGTGCGGTCGTGAATGCGACTGGCCCCTGGGCGGATGGTCTTCCGCACAGCAGGGTAAAGCTGCGACTCACAAAGGGGATTCACATCGTGGTGGATCGTGCGCGACTGGCAGTGGCCGACACGGTGGTGATGACGGAGGGCAAGCGCATCCTCTTCGCGATCCCGTGGGGTGAGCGAACCATCCTCGGGACCACCGACACGGATCACGAAGGCTCTCCGAATCGGGTGACTGCCGAGCCTCCGGAGATTCGTTACCTGCTCGAAGTGGCGAACCGATTCTTCCCTGGAGTTGCACTCCGGGAAGAAGACGTCATCAGCACCTGGGCCGGGCTGCGACCGCTGATTGCCGACCCGAAAGGAAGACCTTCCGACATCTCGCGCTCACACGAGATCCGCAGTCCGGAAGCGGGCTGGTGGGATGTGTCGGGCGGCAAGCTTACCACTTACCGGCTGATGGCGGAGCAAACCGTTGATCGCATCGTGAAGTCGCTGACTACGAATGGCGCGAGACGCTTTCAAAACTGCCGCACCGCGGACGAGCCTCTCCTGCCGATCGTGGATACCGCTGGCGTCAGCGCAATTGTGCCGCCGGAGTTTAGTCGCTTTGCGGTGGAGCATTACTGTCGTGCCGAATGGGCGTGGCAGCTTGCAGACGTCATGCTGCGGCGAACCAGCTGGCACTACTACTTCACGGACGCGCCGGAAAAGGCAGAACAGGTCGCTGGTTGGATGGCCGAGATCCTCGGCTGGTCCAATGCGGAACGCGCTCGCGAGCTTGAGCAATACAACGCCGCACACCCGGCTTCCGGCTCGACTCTTCGGCCCGCCGAATCGTCGTCCTAGACGCGACAGTGCCGCGACAGTCGTCGAGCTACTGCAACTGTTCCCTGAGCCATGCCGGCCGATTCGTGGTGATGCCATCGACTCCGAACTCCACCAGCTTCCTCGCTGCCTCGGCATCATCTACGGTCCATGCATATAGCTTCAAGCCAGCTGCTTTAACCTTGCCGACAAAGGCGGTGTCGAACGGGAATTGGTAGTTCAGATTGAGTCCCTCGAGCCCGGCGGCGCGCGTTTGCTCGATCATCTCTTCAACCGTCGGAGACTTACCCTTGCTCCCCTTCTTCGGTGAGACCAGCCAGAAGACCGGGATCTTCGGGAAGCGCTGCCTGGCCTGGGTGACCGTGTCGTAGCCAAAGCTAATGATTACGAGTTGCTCCGGTGCCTTTCCGGAAGCCTGGAGAACGCGCTCCAACTCTGGCAGGATCTCCGGGCCACACTTAATCTCGATGAAGAGACGTTTGCCCGCGGGAACTGTCGCGAGCGCCTCACCTAGAGTCGCGATCTTCTCACCGCGCCACTGCTCCCCTTTCCATGCTCCCGCATCGAGGGTCCGGAGCTCTTCCAGCGTTTGCTCGACCACCGGTTTGTCCAGGCCCGCCGTGCGCTTGGTGGTCGCATCGTGCATGAGGACCACCTGCCCGTCTTTACTCAGATAGACATCGAGTTCGTTGGCATCCGCCTTCTGCTCCATGCCGAGCTTCAAGGCCGCCAGCGTGTTTTCCGGTGCATCGTAGGATGCACCACGATGCGCGATGATCTCGACGGCGGACATGGGAACCGTGAACAACAGCAGAGCGGACAGGGCCGATAAGGAGGAATACATCACGGCACGGGAACGTGAAGGCATCGGCCCCATTCTGCGAGCGGAAATGCCGCGTCGGCTTTCCTGCGGAAACGCACGTGACGTGTCGGGGCAGGCGTGTGCACCATTCGCAAGCCACCCTTATGAAACTCCGCGTTCTCCTCCCCACCTTCGCCTTCGCCTACGCCATTGTGGCAGGCGGCGCCTCTCCGAAGAAGCCGAACGTGCTTTTCATCGCGGTCGATGATCTCAAGCCGGTGCTCGGCTGTTACGGCGACAAAATGGTCAAGTCGCCGAACATCGATCGTCTCGCCGCGCGCGGCATGATCTTCGAGCGCGCCTATTGCAACCAGGCCGTCTGCTCTCCGTCGCGGAACGCGCTCATGACAGGTCGTCGTCCGCAATCGCTGGGCATCTACGATCTTGGCACCAACTTCCGCAAAGCCGCACCGGATACGATAACCCTGGCGCAGCATTTTCAGAAGGCCGGCTATCGCACGGAAGCATTGGGCAAGATCTTCCATGTCGGTCATGGCAATCGGGAAGATGCCGCTTCCTGGAGCGTGCCGCACTTTCAGGCGAAGAGCGTTGCCTATGTCCTGCCTGAGAGCCGCGCCAACCAGGGACTTACCCGTGAAGAAGCGCTTTTTAGCAATGCGAACACGCCGGTGGATAAGCTCCCGCGCGGGGCGGCTTATGAGTCGGCGGACGTGTCGGACTCAAGTTATCCGGACGGTGTTCTCGCGGATGAAGCCATCCGCCGCTTGAAGGCCGCCAAAGCAAACCCAGATGAGCCATGGTTGATTGCGGTTGGTTTCCTCAAGCCGCATCTCCCCTTCTGCGCGCCGAAAAAGTATTGGGATCTTTACGATCCTGCCGCGTTCCAACTGCCGACCTCGCAGACGCCTCCGGAAGGAGCTCCGAAATTTGCGCCAACGAACTGGGGCGAGCTCCGGCAATACAGCGACACGCCGACAAGCGGGCCGCTGAACCCGGATCAGGCTCGGACGCTCATCCACGGCTATCATGCGGCGATCAGTTATATGGATGCGCAACTCGGACGAGTGATGGCTGCGCTCGACGAACTCGATCCAGCAAAGGAAACGATCATCGTACTATGGGGCGATCACGGCTGGCACCTCGGCGATCATGGACAATGGTGCAAACACTCGAATTACGAACAGGCTGTGCGCACTCCTCTGCTCGTCGCTGGACCAGGAGTAAAGAGCGGCACACGCACGATGTCGCTGGTGGAGAGCGTGGATGTCTATCCTACGCTCAGTGAGCTGGCAGGCTTACCGGCACCGACCGACTGCGATGGAAAGAGCTTCCTCTCGATCCTGCGCGATCCCGCGGCATCGACCAGGGATTCAATCATTCACGTGTATCCACGTGGCGAGTTGCTGGGGCGCGCAATCCGCACCGAGCGGCACCGTTTGGTGGAATGGAAACGACCGGGTAGTGCGCCCGATACCGCCGTGCTCGAACTCTACGACTATGAAGCGGATCCCGCCGAAACCCGAAACCTTGCTACGGAACAACGCGAAGTCGTCTCACGACTCCAGGCCATCCTGGCACTACACCCCGAGGCGAAGCCGCAAATCAGCGGCGACGGAAAGCCCGCTCAGCCAAGGCCTGATCGCGCCACCATGTTCGCGCGCCGCGACAAGGACAGCGACGGGAAGCTTACCCGCGACGAGTTCCTCATTGATCAGCCCGATCCCGGCCCGGCAGCCAAACGCTGGGAGCAATTCGACACGAACAAGGACGGAATGCTGAGCCGGGATGAGTTCATTCACATGGGCGGCCCGAAGCAGTAAACAACTCTGGCAAAACCGCATCCTTAAGACCGCCGCCTTTTTCAGTCGCTCATGAGCAAGAAATACAATGTCGCGATAGTTGGTTACGGCTGGGCCGCGACCGCGCACATCGCTGCCATCAACGCCACTTCCTCCGCGCAAGTCACGGCGGTCTGGTCATCCCGGCCGCTTGATGATTCGGAACTTAGTCACAGCCATGGTGGCACTATCCGCGCCTACACGGATCTCGCGGCGATGCTGGCACAGCCGGACATTCACGTCGTCGATATCACCAGCTATCCGAATCAACATGCTGCGCAATTCATCGCGGCGGCGCGCAGCGGCAAGCACATCATCGTCGAAAAACCTTTGGCCATTGATTGGAGCGACATCCTCGCGATGAAGCGTGCTGCAGACGAAGCCGGCGTAAAGGTATGTGTCTGCTTTGAATGCCGCTGGTCCTCACAGTTTCTGGCGACGAAAGCGGTGCTCGATCAAGGTCTCGTCGGCGCGCTTCACTACGGCGAGATCGATTACTATCACGGCATCGGCCCGTGGTACGGGCAGTATCGCTGGAATACCAAGCGCGAACTCGGCGGGAGCGCACTGTTAACCGCAGGTTGCCACGCGCTTGATGCGCTTCTGCTCTGCATGGGTAGTGAGGTGGAGGAAGTGACAAGCTACGCGACGCAGAGTGCGCACCCGGCCTTCGCTGCCTATGAGTATCCGACGAGCGCGACGACGTTGCTCCGCTTTCAAAACGGAACCGTTGGTAAGTCGGCGGCCGTCGTCGATTGCTTCCAGCCGTATTACTTCCACACGCATTTGATCGGCAGCGAAGGTTCAATCCTGGATGGTAAGTTTCACAGCCAGCGGATCGCGGGGCTCAATAAAAGTGCATGGAGCCAGTTGAGTCTGAAGATGCTCGATAGCGGCGATGTGAGCGATCATCCCTATCAAACTCAGTTCCAGGCCTTCTTCGATGCACTCGAAGCCGGCAACGAAATGCCGATGACGAGCTTCGCCGACGGCTTCGCCACGCATCGCGTGATCGCTGCAGCCGACAAGTCCGCCGCAGAAAGGCGCTCCGTAAAACTGAGCGAGATTCCCGTCGCGTAGGCGATGCCCTCCGCGCTCGCCATCGCCGCGCACCCCGACGACATCGAGTTCGTCATGGCCGGCACGCTTCTTCTGCTGCGCCAGGCGGGTTGGGATACTCACTATCTCAATGTCTCAACGGGCAATCTGGGCAGCACCGTAATGAGCGCGCAGCAGACCGCGCGGGTGCGACGCAAGGAGGCGCAGGCGGCAGCAAAAGCGCTCGGCGCAAGGTGGCACGAGCCGTTCTGCGATGACCTCGCCATTTTCTACACTGAAGAAAACCTGCGACGGCTCTGTGCGATCGTTCGCCTGGCAAGACCTACAGTCGTGCTTACGCATGCGCTGGCCGATTACATGGAAGACCATATGATCGCAGCACGGTTGGCGGTCACTGCGACTTTCGCGCGAGGGATTCCGAACTACCGCTCCAGCCCGCAACGGAAACCGACGCTCGAGCCTTGTGTCCTTTACCACGCGATGCCTCACGGCCAATGCACACCCTTGCGTGAGCCGGTCCGACCGGAGATTTACATCAACACGGACAGCGTCCATGCCACCAAGCGCTCCGCATTGGCCTGTCATTCCTCGCAAGCGGAATGGCTCGATGCGACTCAAGGTCAGGATAGCTACCTCGCAACGCTGGACGGCTTCTCGCGCGCACTTGGCAAGCAGACGAAGAAGTTCGTGAACGCCGAAGGTTGGACCCGCCACCTGCACTACGGTTTCAGTGACGAAGCAGATGATCCGCTACGCGATGCCCTTGGCCCAAAGTATCTGCGCATTCCTCCACGCTCATGAACCTCCGCCCCTCCCGCATTAGTCCCGATTGGTGGGATTACACCTGCCTGCCGCTTGACCTGGTCGAAGAAGTTGCCCGCCTCACCCCGATGGACCTGGGGCAGCTCAGCCGTCCGGGTTTCCGAGTCGTCTTCTACGAAACGCTGGAGGACTTCTATCTCGCCGAAGCTCTCGAATACATTGACGCATGGAAGCAGAGCACGGCCGATAATCCTGTGGGAATCTGCGGGCCGATTGGGCCCACCGAACAACTGCCGCTCGTCGCTCGACTCGTGAATGAGCTCGGGCTGGACGTGCGGAGCGGCCATTTCTGGGGGATGGATGAGTGGTTCGATGTGGAGACCGGTCGGGAGGTCCCGCCGAGTCATCCACTCAGCTTTGAGCGAGCTGACCGGGAACTCTGTTTCGATCGAATTGCCGCGGAATTGCGGCTCCCGGATGACCACCTGCATTTCCCCAAAGCCGACACTGCCGCCTTTCAGCAGACCTGGAATTCCGGCGTACGATGTGCGGTCATGCAAGGCGGCCAGGGCGACGTGAAACATTGGGCCTTCAACGATCCACCTGCGCGGCAAGGCCAACACAAGGTAGCGCCGCCGACACCTGCGGAGTATCGGGAACTCGCGACGCGAGTCGTCGATTTGCACCCGCTCACCATCGCGCAAAACGCGCGGACCAGCGGCGGCGGGAATATCGCCATGATCCCGACCAAGGCGATCACGGTTGGACCGGTTGAGACCTGGAAGGCCGACAAAGTGTCGATCTGGCAGGCGGGAACGCACGACAACCCGTTCGGGCAGCGGCTTACGGCGTTTTTGATCGCAAAGCGGCTGCCGACCACGTGTGTGCCGATGTCGCTCCTCGCAGACCATCCCCACGTGCAATTCAACTACTATCGCGGCGGGGTTGGGACCTGCGCCGTGGAGATGCACTAACCTCGAACCCGCCAAGGCTACTCGCCGGCAACCCCTTGCTCGCCGGCCCGTCGCCGTTGAGCAGATACCTACTTGATCCCGGTCACCAACGGTTGCGTCCAGGCGCGCTCCACTTCTCCCTCACGATAAGGATCTGCCTGAAGCTTGGTGGAAGTCACACGAGCTCGGACGTAAATCTCATCGCCCTTTAGAACGTAAGTGGCCGATGCGCCGTCCACCATTGCGAGCACAACACCGATGTCGTTGCTATAACGCCGCGTCACCCTTAGGACCTCGCCGGTTTCGCCAAGCACCGGCTCGCTCTTCGGATCGTATCCTTTGCGGGTGCCGATGAATTCCGTTTTGTAACTCACTCCCGGAGCCGCCTCGATTTCCAGCGAAAGGCGGTCTTTCTCGCGCCGCACGTCTTTGAACGTCACGCCAGACGAGGCGTAGAAATCCCCCGCTTCCATTGCGGCGACGAGATCCTCGACGGCCAGTTTCGGTGCGCGCACCATCACCCAGCCGCGCCCGGGCCGGCTTAGATTCCTGCCCTCTTGGTGGTAGTTGTGCGAGTCGTCGGTCGCGAGGCCGAAGATCGGTTCCTTGCCAGGTTGTGCGAGCCGCTCCGTGAGGATGATATCCCAGACGCGCTCGGTTCCGGCGTGCTTCGCATCCCCTTCATTGTGGACCTGCGGATGCCCGTTATAGACTTCGAAAAACCGTTCGTTCTCCAGCTGCATCAGCTCCTCAGCGGTGATCGCCCACTTGAAGTTTGGGTGATTGATATGCGGAAACATCGGCACTCCCGTCCGCTGCCGTTGCTCCATCACCGCGTTGATCGTCCGTTGCATCGCCTTAACAACTCCCTCACTGGTTTCAGGATCGTTGCCGGTGTACGGCAGGATCCGCTCACGGAGATTGGTCGCGTTGATATGCACCGACTTGCCGGTGATTTCCTCGCTCTGGATCATCAGGAAGCGGCCTGGCTCCTCGAACGGCACGCGGAACTCGCTCAACATTTTCAAGCGCACCTCCTTGTCGCCCTCCACCTCGCGGGTTTGCACCCACTTGTCGCCCCAGCGCGTCAGGTATTTCTCAAAAGCCGGCTCGCCTCCTTTGCTCTTCACCACCGAAATCCAGCGCTCGTGATCGGCGATGATATTGTGATCCGACAACGCTAGAAAATGGTAGCCCCGGGCTTTGTACCACTCGGTGATCATCTCGGGATAATCATCGCCATCGCTCCAGAGCGAATGTGTATGCAGGTTGCCCTTCCACCAGCGTGCGGCCGGCTCGACTGCCTGTAAGGTGCAAACCGAAAAGCTGAATAGAAGGAGGAACGTGGGGCGCATCGGGAAAAGGAGGTTTGTCTTATTTAGCAATGATCTCGTCCAGCGCGTGTCGATCGGTTCCCGGCATTTGGATCGTAACGGTGGGTGCCCTTCACCACCTCGGATTTCGGCGTGAGGACGATGTTCACCGCGAGCGAATCGGAAAACGAATGGCCGCTTTTGGCCGAAAGGACGAGACCCGCCACTTGCGGGTTCTGTCGTGGATCAGCGAGGCCATGCGAGAACGGCGATGAGCTTATTCATGGGGTGAACGAAACGGTTCCGCCAACGCACGTCCCGAGAGTGACGCAGCACTTCCGGCATGGACACTTCAAAACGCCGCACATGCAGCCGTGGTGAAGCTTCAGGCGATCACTTGCCTCCGTTCGCGTTCGCTTCCGCCGTTTTGCGACGCGCCTCAATCACCTTCCAAATCTCCGCGAGAGTCTCCTGATCAATTCGCACATCGCGAATGCCATTCGTGAACCCATCGGCTCCGCGAATTGAATCCTGAGGCGACGACGACGCGGAAGCCGGCTGGGTGATGATCAGGGTCACCGGCGGAGCGCTTGGGCTGCTGCCATCCTGAAGACCGGCGGCCAGAACCTCCTTGATGGAGTCGATCCCCTCGAAGCACGCCGCGAGCTGACGGACTACTTGCGTGACGGGGTCGCGCTCGTCTCCGCCGCGCAGAAGCTGGTTTTTGCGGAAGGTCTTACGGATGTCCTCAAGGCGGGTTGCTTCGGCGGAAGTGAGTGCATTCGTCAGCTCGCGCAGCCTGAGCAGATTTGACTCGGCTCCGCTTGTGAGCGTCTGCGCTTCGTTCCGATAGTGGGTCTGAATGAGCTCCTCGAGTTCGCTGTCGTTCATCACCGGCGCGACCTTTTCCGCGAGGCGGTTCATGTTGCGATAGGAGCCCTGGAGCTTGAAAGGCGGCTCGGTGCGGTAAGCGTCCGCTTGCGCGGCGGAGCGAATGTATTCCTCGTTCACCCGCAGGACGACATCGCGCAGGCGCAGCATCTTCTTCATTACCCCCACGAATTCGTTCAGCTCCTCGGGCGCATACGAGTTCTCGAAATCGAGTCCTTCGCGCGGACCCGCTTCCGCGAGCGCGATCAGAGTTAGGAGATCCTTGTGACTGCGCCCGGCGACCCGCGCCAGCGTCGGATTCGAGGTCGCGGCGTTCTCAATGTAGCTCGATTTGAAAACCTCCGCATGCGCGCCGACAACGTCGCCCAGGTTGTAGGTGTCCGCGCGATTCGCGAGCATGTCGGGGATCTGAAACTTGTCGCCACTCTCAGTGTAAGGATTGCCTGCCATCACCACGACAACCTTCTTGCCGCGAAGGTCGTAAGTGCGCGGAACTCCCTGGTAAACACCTTCAATCCGCCGCGAGCCATCCGTCAGCGAGATGAACTTCTGCAATAGCTCCGGATTGAGATGCTGAATGTCGTCCAGGCAAACCATGACGTTGTCCCCCATCTCAAACGCGAGGTTCAGCTTGCCGAGTTCCGCTCGCGCGGCCGCGTTCGGCGCTTCGGCTGGATCCAGCGAAGTCACGCGATGGCCGATCGCGGGGCCGTTCACTTTTACGAAAACAATCCCCAGCCGGCTGGCCACATACTCCATCAACGTCGTCTTGCCGTAACCGGGCGGCGAGACGAGCAGCAGCAAGCCCATGCGATCCGTGCGCTTGGCATCGCCGGTCGCGCCAATCTGCTTGGCGAGATTGTCTCCGACGAGCGGGAGATAGGCGGAATCGATGAGCCGATTGCGGACAAATGACGTGAGCACTTTGGGCCGGAAATCCGCCAGTCCGAGCCGCGCGCGCGCTTGGGCGATCAGCTCCCGCTTTAACTGCTGAAAGCGTTCGTAAACTGGCGCGACCAGCGTTTCATGCGCGCGCAGCTTTTGCATGAAGCTCACATAGGCAATGCGCAAGCGTGCGGCTTGAATCGAGGGATGACTTCCGGCGAGACCTTCGACCTCACGCTCCGCGGATGACTCCCCGAGCGCTGTCCCGAGCGGTGCGTCCTGCAGCAATAGCCACGCAGCCTCATCAAGAAACTCGAGGCCCTTCGTATCATCATGGTGAGCGAGATAGCCGCGCACCCAATCGCGGACGAGGTCGAACGAGGTCGGCAGATCAACCTTCACCGACCCGCGCGCGTTCTGAAACGCTTCGGCGAAACGGTGATTGTTCAGGTGCTGGCGGAAGCACTCGACCACCTTGGCTGCTTCCGGACTAATCACGCAATCGGTGCCGCGCTTAAGTTGGAAGTATAAGTATTCCGCAGCATCAGCGAGGCAGCTCGCAGGAAAGACCGCCGTGCGTTGCGTCCACTCGTGGAGCAGGGTGTGCAGCTCGCGGATGTAAGTCGCCCGCATCTCACCCTTTGGGAAAAGCTGCTTCATCGTGGCGTAGCCGCGCAGCTTTGCCGATAAAAGCGCCTTGCGATCGGCGTCGGAAAACTGATGCCAGAAGACGGCAGCGCATGCGCGGGCAACGCTCGGGTAGCGCAGCAAGCCGAGGCTCGTCTGCATTTCCGCCAACACGCCCAGGATCTTCGCAGCGTCCTGATCGTGAACTCCTTTCACGTAACCTTCGGCGTAACGTGGCGCAGCGAATTCGCGCACCTTGGCGAGCCGCTCCTCCTCGTTCCATTTCAACGCGTCCTCCGCGTGAATGGCTGCGAGCATTTTGAAGGCGAGGTACTCTGCGCGGTAAATTTCGGGCGTTTCCGAGACTACTTCCAGCGGCCAGACTGGTCTGGTAGCCAGAAAGGCCGCGTCGGTGATCGGCTCGAAGAAGTTGGTGCCGGTAACATGCAGGCACATCTCCTCGCCGCGCGGAACAACGGTCAGGTCGAGTTCCTGAGTGTTAACCAGGAATCGATGCCGCCCGAGCTGGATGACATTTGAGCCGCCTCCAAACAGCTCCTGCCGATCCTTCAACTGACGCACGGCGTCTTCCCGCACAGTCTTCAAGCGGCTTTGCAGATCGTCTGCTTTGACGCTGTCGCCCAAGGCGGCGAGTTGCGCGATTTGATCGCGCACCTTTTCCACCATCAGATCGGAGGCGAAATAACCATTGATCGCATCCAGCGTCTCCAGGTGATCAGCCCGATGTTTGATCCCTTTCAGGATCCGTTCCGCCGCCGTCAAGAGTGCGCCGGCCTTGCGATTCCGACTTTCGATCAACTCAATCTTCCGCGTCTCAAAAGCCCCCGCGAGGGCGCTCCGTTTCTCGGAAAGCTCGATGACGTATTCATCGAAATCGGAAAACCGCGCCTCGAGTTCTTCCACCTGAACCATGAGCCGGTTCAGGTATTCGTCGCACTTCTCAGGCGTGGAGGAGAGGTCAAGGTAGTTGGCCAGGGCCTGGTCGAGCAGGCGTGACTGCGAACCGAACTCCGCGACCGCTTCGGTGCCGCGCAGATCACGAACCTTCTGCTTCAATCCAGCACGCGCTTGATTCAGAACGGCATAGATTGAGGAGACGTTTTCAATGATCCGGGTCGTCTCCGTTGCATCCTGGATCTTGAGGTTGCTGACCGTCTCGATCAGTAAGTCCAACTCCTGCGCCGACCGCGTGATTTGTTCCTCCAGCTTCTGCGCCTCGCTCACCTTTGCAAGCACCGGCACGCCTGCGTGAAGCGCCGCGACCTGCTCACGGAACGGCTCGAGCGCCTCCGGCTTGAGCAGAAACTCCACCGTCCGTTGAGCAAGGTCTTCCGACGCGCGCGCCACATCCATCTCCGTCTGCTCGACCCGCGGCAGGTCGATGTAGCGCAGTTCTTTGAGCGAGATCAGTTCACCGCGCACGCCGCGCAGCTCGGCGAGCCGAGTGACGAACGCCCCGATCTTCTCGAACATGTCGGTGGCGAGAGCATCGAGAATGGTCCGGGCTTTCGTGATGGTGCGATCCGCCGCCGCCGCAGTGCCGCGCTGTATGCCGGCGACTTTGTCAAACTCCGCACGCGCTGCTGCCGCGGCATCGTTGATGTCCGTGAGTGGCTTACGCAGCTC
>JAQGOK010000202.1 GCA_028293645.1 Chthoniobacter sp. | reverse complement strand
TCAGCTTGCTCGCGTCAGCAATCGCCGGCTTCATCGGCGCGAACGACTCGTTTGAGGCGAGGCGACTACTTCCCGTGTTTACAATGGCGCATAGGTTTGTTGCAGGTGGTGCACCAGTTAACTATGTCGTCGATCCGTTGCGTTTCCCGAGGAGTCAGTTCGTGAACTCGACCGCTGTCGATCTTCTTCGCTGCACTCTCGAACACCCCGTCGTTGCGAGGCCTTTCGGAAACTCCGGATTGGTTCGAGCCGAGATCAAGAGTCGGTAAGTCAATGTCGGAAGTAGCAGCGGCATAGAGAAGCGTGAGGACGAACAGCACACCAAAGCCACCTAGTGCGCGGAGGAGCGTTGTTTCGTGTTGCTCCCCGGAAAAAGCCATAGCTACGGCCACAATCGCTGCTCCCATGATACAGATGAAGATAATGGGAAGCCTTGCCGCAGGCTCAAGATTGAAGCATCGCTAGATCAACTTGGTCCGGCCCGGCATCGCGACCGGCGGCACCTCGAGCTTCATGTCCCAAGTCAGCGGCTCTTTCGGAGCCAGCGATTCCTGCGAAGCGAGCGCGTCCTCCCACGAGATCATCTGGCCCGTGTAAGCCGCCATGCGGCCGAGGATCGCGACCATCGTGGAGTGGGCGAGTTTGTCTGCGAAGTTGAGCGGCTGACCCTGCCGGATCGACGCGAAGAACTCGTCGTGCTCCGTCTGATACATGTCGTTCTTCGGCCCTTCGTACTTCCAGCTCGTCTCGCCAGTGATGCGATGCAGCTTCTTGAACCCGTTGATGTCGCAGTAGCCTTTGCTGCCGATGATGTGGTCTGAGTTCTGGTTGAAAGTGCCCGCTTGTTGCCGCGCGAAGATCGTCCCGCGGGCGCCATCCGGATATTCGTACATCACCGCGAAATGATCGAAGATGTGGCCGTACTCCGGCTCCACGCGCTGCTGCCGGCCGCCCAGCGAGACCGCACGCAGCGGCGCCACGTCACCGAACGCCCAACTCATTTTGTCCACGGTATGCACCGCCTGCTCGACGAGATGATCGCCGCTGAGCCAGGTGAAGTACATCCAGTTGCGCAACTGCCACTCGAGATCGGTCCATCCTTCCTTGCGCGGTTTCACCCACGGGGTGCCGCCGAGGTAATCGCCGTAAACCGCGCTCACCTTGCCGATCGTACCCTTCTCGATCTGCTCAAAAGTCGCGCGTTCTGCAAAGTTCGCCCGCCAGCAAAAGCCGGATTGCACGCCGAGTTTCTTCTCCTTTGAAAGCTTCGCCGCCTCCATGAACCGGCGCACTCCGGGTGCATCGACCGCGACCGGCTTCTCGCAAAACACGTGTTTGCCGGCCTTTACCGCTTTCTCGAAATGCTCCGGACGAAAGCCAGGAGGGGTCGTGAGCAGCACGACGTCCACATCACTCGCCAGCACCCGATCGATCGCATCGAGCCCGATGAACTTCTGCGTGTCCGTGACCTTGTCCGGATGCTGGTTGCGCAGGTTTTCCAAAGCCTTGTCCGCCTGCTCCTCCACGACGTCGGCGAGCGCGGCGAGCGTCACATTCGAGTCCGCCTTCAGCGCCTGATTCGCCGCGCCGCTGCCTCGACCGCCGCAGCCGACGAGCGCGATGCGCAACTTCTTGCTGGCCGCATCTTCAGCGCGAACGGGCATGGCTCCGAGCAAGGCCGAACCGGCGAGGGCAGCGGCCGAAGTGCCGACAAAACGGCGACGGGAAAAAGCGGGAATTGGGGAGTGTTCCATGAGTGTTTGGGGATCGAAAGGGCTGCTGATCGGACGCTATCGGGGGTTGCGGCAGTGTCGAGCGAGACTTGGAGTTCGCCGAGCTGTGGGGGTAGGTGAAGGAACCCCGGACAGGAACCCTTGTTAGAGGTGTCCTGAAGTCCGGCGAGTTCAGCGAGCTAAACGCCCGTCTTCATTCGCCACGCCGCTGGCAAGATCGCTGCGCGTCCGGTAAGCTCGCCGGGTATGTCTGAGAACCCGTACTCCCCTCCCCCTGTTTCGACCGATCCGCCGGCGGCAGACACGCTGACTACTGTGGCGGGCGGACTTGCTCCGAACATTGCGGCTGGCATCGCCTGTTTATTCTCGCTGCCGGGCGGAGTCCTCTTCCTTGTGATCGAGAAGAAAAACCAGTTCGTCCGGATGTGGGCGATGCAAGCAGTTGTCCTCGGCGCGGCCGGTTTCGCCTTTTGGATTCTGAGTCAGATGCTGTTGCTGGTCTTCCGGCAGATTCCCTTGCTCGGTGCTGTCTTGACCTTCGTTCTGTCGGGCATCGCTCTGGTTTTCTGGCTCGGTTGGCTGGTCGGCTACGTGATCACCATCGTGAAAGCATTCGCGGCCGAGCAATGGGAACTCCCGGTGCTCGGGGCATTGGCTCGCCTGCAACTCGCTCACATGGACGGGAACTCGACGACTCCGCCCGTTCCCCCTGGGCCTCCTATCGTTTAACGGGGCAGCAAAGCGGTCGCTTGTTCGACCAGACCGGCGATGAGCGCTTCGCGATTCGCGAGCACGCTGAGATTGACCGTGGTGAGCGCTGGCTCCTGCCGAAACCAGGTCAGCTGCCGCTTCGCGTAGCGCCGGGTTGCTTGCTGGATCGCGCTCACGCAGGCGCCGTGCGTGATTTCGCCAGCCTCGAGTCGTCGCAGATCGCGCAGGCCGATGACCTGCTCAGCGGTCGGTCCGAGCTCGCGGAGTGCCCGCACTTCGTCCTCAACTCCAGCCGCGAACATCCCTTCAGTTCGCTGGTTGATCCGGCAATGCAGATCCTCGCGGTCGCGCGTGAGCACCACACCTCGGCTGGCCGTTTCGGCACGATCCCATTCCTGGCGGAAGCTGGAGAACGGGCGGCCGGTAAGCAGACAGACCTCCAGCGCGCGAATCACGCGCCGTGGGTTTCGGATATCGAGCTGCGCGAAACCGACGGGGTCCAGTTCGGCGAGGCGTCGCTGCATCTGGGCCAGCGGTTGCGCTTCGAGTTCAGCTCGCAGGTCCGCATTCGCGGCCGGTAGTTCCGCAATTCCACGCATCAACGCGCGGACGTAAAGCCCCGTGCCGCCGCAAACGATCGCGACGCGGCCGCGCGCCCGGATCGCGGCCAGGCGCTCCCGCGCAGCGGCGACAAACTGCGCGACATCGAAGGACCTCGAGAGCGGGATCTCGCTGACCAGATGATGCGGAACGCGAGCCAGTTCTTCCGCGGAAGGCTGTGCAGTCAGAACGCGCAGACCGGCGTAAACTTGAAACGCGTCGGCGCCAATGATCTCGCCGCCGCAGCGATCCGCGACCTCCAGTGCGACGGCGGATTTGCCGACGGCGGTTGGCCCGGCGATGACCAGGAACGGCTCCGTTGGAGCTTTTGAATCGGAAGCTGGCGTCGGGGTCACAGCAGTAAACGAAAGAGCCCCGTCCGAGGACGGGGCTCCAAAGCGGGACGCTCGGTTGAGCCGATCAGCCGCGGTAGTCAGGTTCGCGATCAGACGCTTTGGCGCCGTTCACGATCAGCTTGCGGCCCATGAATTCGCGGTCGTGCAACTCGGTCACGGCGCGTTGCGCTTCGTCCACGGTCGCCATGGCAACGAAGCCAAAGCCCTTGGAGCGATCATTGTGCTTGTGCGTCACGATCTCGGCCGTTTGCACGATCCCGACGCCATTGAAGAGTTCCTGCAGATCGCTCTCGGTCGTCTCGTAACTCAGATTACCGACATAGAGCTTCGTTGTGGTGACTTCGGCCGCCGGCTGGCGTGGCGCACCGCGACCGTTGCTGCGGGTCTCATTCGTGGGCCGAACCTTGGAAGCGGACTTTGCGCTCGGTTTGAAGAAGGCGAGGATCTTCGCCCAGAGGGAGGTTTTCGTCGGGGTCTGCGGTGCACGGACTTCGTTGCGGGAGCGATCGTTACGCCGGCGCGGGCCGCGTCCCCGGCGGCCCGAATTCCTCGAATTGGATGGTTTCATGGATGGATTGCGGATGACTGATGGTTGAGGTGCCCGGGAAGCGCACTCAGGGTGCCAGGTAAGGCTCGCGCGGCGGTGCTCTCGGCGGAAAGAAGAGGAGCGACTGCCTGCGAGCTGGAAGCTTCGTCGGGAGGAGTTTGGCGTTGCCGGGAGGCAGAGTGGAGTTTCAATCCGGCCGACACGGCGCGCGAAAAAGCGCCGCTTTGCGGGAAGAAGACAACCGATCAGGAGAAGGAGAAAAGACTTCAAGCTGCTCATGGATCGGTTCACTGGCTGAGGGGAAACAAGCGCTCGCGCTCCTGCGTCACCAAACACCCGCTGCTTACGTAAGATACGTCGCCGGACCGGGCAAGACCAAAGGGACCGGCCGATCCCGCCGATGCTCCCTCACGTCACGGCACGACTTGCACACGGTAAAAACGCGCGGGGCCGCTGAGTCCGCCAGTGTGCGTAAAGGTGGTCGTGGTGCCGATCGCCGGGACCGGCGTGGTGGTGAGTTCTCCCCAGATTCCGGAAGTGAGGCTGGTCGTGGAAAAAACGCGGTACCGGCGGCCGGGTTGCGATGCCCAGGTGATCACCATATCCGATCCCGCGGAGCCGGACGCCCGAGTGCTCACCACGGAAAGACGCGAGCCGGGAAGCCGCGGATTCGTTCCGGCCAGGAACTCATCCTGGTTGGTCTGCCCGTCACGATCGCTATCGAGCGCGCCATCGGCGGATTGCATGGGGTCAAAGCCAAACTGCGTCTCCCAAACGTCGGCAATCGCGTCTCCATCCGTATCCAGCAGCACCGAGAACGAAACGCTCTCTCCGAGGTGCCCTGCTCCATCGCTGGCCCGGACGAACATCAGGCGAGCCGGTTGCCCGACCTTCAGCTCACCGACCCAGACACCCTGGACGAAGTTGGGGCTGGCTGGAGTGATGCTGCCCGGCGTCTCGGCGGACGGAAACGGAGTCGTCAACCCGGCGTTCGGCGTGCCGCGTGGCGTCGGCGCGGTCAGCCAGCTCCAATCCGTCGCGTCATGATGATCATCCGTCCCCTGCCGCAATAAGGCCCGCGTCGTGGTGAAATCGGTCATCGATACTCCGGCACCGGACCAGGCGGTGCCAAGGCGCAGCGTAAACCCGTTCGCGACCAGATTGAGGCTCGCGAGTTCGGCCGCGGTGTAACCCCACGCCACGAAATCGCGGATCGTTCCGGTCGCATCCACGATCATCGCCCAACCGGGCGAGTTCGCGGGCCAGCGGAAATCCACGCCGAAATAGTTCTCGTTCGTCAGATCGGTCCAATGGCGGACTTCGCCACTGCCCATCATCGCGGGCAAAGCAGCGACCTCGGCGTGCGCGTTATTGACGCCACCCGCGCCTGCATTGTTGACCACCACAAACCATCCCGCGGTGTCTTGCGCCGACGCCCCGGCGTTCTGAATCTCGACGTAATCGAGGTTGTTCACGCCGCATTCCGTGATCACCACGGTCGAGCCGGAGCCGCTCTGCACCACACCCGCGAAGTTCACCGGGCCGTTCACGGACGTGTTCGTCCGGCCTTCGGCATCGACCGCCCGGACTCGCGCGAAGAACGGCACGTTGGCGGTCTGCGTTGCCGGGAGCG
>JAQGOK010000189.1 GCA_028293645.1 Chthoniobacter sp. | reverse complement strand
GAATGGACTTTCAGGCGCCGGTCCCGCCTGATTTCCTCGCCGCTGGCGTGCCCGCCAATCCCGCATGAGTTTCGACGTCGCTTTGCAATTCGCCCATGAGGAGCTCACTCGCATGCAGGAGAACGGAGGCACGCCCCGCGCCAGCGCCAGCGCTCTGGCGAAGCTGCGCGAGAGCCGCGCGCCACTGCCTGTCGCCGCTTCCCCGGTCACCGCGGAGGCGGTCATCCCGAGCGTGGCTCGACGCGGCGGAGATCGCGCGTCCCGCTTGGCGGCGATGCGAGAGCCGGCGATGGTTTGCACGTTGTGCCCGCACCTCGCTGCGGCGCGCACGCAGGTGGTTTTCGGCGTAGGAAATCCGGACGCCGAGCTGATGTTTGTCGGGGAAGCTCCGGGTGAAGACGAGGACTTGCAGGGTGAGCCGTTCGTCGGGAAGGCCGGTCAATTGCTGACGAAAATCATCGAGACCATGGGTTTCACGCGGAGTGAAATCTACATCGCGAATGTGCTGAAATGCCGGCCCAATATGCCGCCGGGCAAGTCCGGCAATCGCAAGCCGCTGCCGGACGAAATGGCGACCTGCCTTCCGTATTTACGACAGCAGATCGACATCATCGAACCGCGCGCAATCGTCGCACTCGGTGCCACCGCCATGGAGGGATTGCTCGGGGAAACTGCGCCGATGAATCAGCTCCGCGGGCGCTGGCACGAGTTCAACGGCATCCCGCTGATGGCGACGTATCACCCGGCGTATTTGCTGCGCAATCAGGCGCTCGGCGAGAAACGCAAAGTGTGGGAGGACATGCTGCTCGTGCTGGAGCGGCTGGAAAAACCGATCTCCGAAAAGCAGCGCAACTATTTCCTAACGAAGTGAGCGCAACGCGGCGTTTGAGAACGCCACAGGGACGGCCAGGAGGAGCGCTTTGTGCACGGTGGAGCGGGGGACCTTGAGCTTGGTCGGCTGCTCCAGTGGTGGATGGGCGGACAGCAGGCGCAGGGTTTCGCGCCCGAGATACCAGGGCAGAAAGCAACCCACGCGCAGTCGTGGTGGCCGCAAAGCGCAAAGGTAGCGGAAGCCGTCATCGAGATACGCGGTTGCTTGCGCGGACCAGCGAGCGAACACGGGGCGAGCGGTCGCCGGCTCACGGAGCAATGTTGCGGGGTCGGCGTCGATCGCCCGCAGTTCGTCGGCGGGCAAATAGCAGCGACCCGCGCGGAGATCAGCGGGTGCGTCGCGCAGGATGTTCACGAGTTGGAGACCTTTGCCGTAGTTGATTCCGAGACGGCGAAGTTCGTTCGGATCGAGCGCTGAGTAGCGCGGGAGATGGCGCAGACAAAGGTTGGTCCAAAATTCGCCGACACAGCCGGCAACGAGATAGGTGTATTCGTCCAGCTCCGCGGCCGAAGGGAGCGCAACGATCTGCTTCGTGTCGGCGAATCTCTGCAGGTCGGACGTCTGTCCACGGATGATCTTGTCCATCACGCTCGTGATCTCCTCGCGATCAGGTGCAGAGGATTCGCGGAGCGTCAGGAGGCAACGTTCCAGGTTTTGCAGGAGCTCGCTTTCACCCTGATCGGGAGGACGGATCTCCCGCTGGAGTTCACTCACGCCCGTGTCGGTCCCGAGCCGGATCATCTCATGGAAAGCGGCGAGATGCCGCAGCCGCACCGGTGGCGGCGCGGTTTCGGTATCGGCGATGGTATCGCTGGTTCGCGCGAGCAAATAGGCGAGTCCGATCGGTCCTTGCAGCCGCGAGGGGAGGACCCGGATCGTGAGATAAAACGAGCGCGAGACCGCAGCGAGCAGGCGGCCGTTCAGGTCATCCGCTTTCATCGCGGGAGCGCCACCGATCGCACGCTGATGCGCTCCTCCGCCGATTCGCCGAGGCCGAGTTGCGATGCGTATTGAAGCCACTCGCCACGCGCTCCATTCGGCGGCAATTGCGCGCTCTTCCGCCACTCGGCGATCTTCCGCAATGCCGTCGCGTCGAGCGCCACCGGATCCCTGCTCGCATAGAGCGTCTGGTGCGCGAACGCGTAGTTGGGGTTGAACCCCGGCCCGCCTGCGTACTGCGCGAGCAGCGCATCCATTACGTGGAGCACGACCTTCGGGGAGATCCGCTCGTCTGCATAAAGGTCGGCGATCGAACCTCCGGAACCTGGCTGAATGAAGCGTCGCCAGTTGTCCACATTCGGCACCGTCAGGTTGTAAATGGCGCCCGCGATTCCACAGCCGCGCTCGTCGGAAAGCACCGGAACGTTGATGATCTTCGTGATTCGCGAAAAGACCCGGCCAAGATGACTTGTGGAGCTGAGTTGATCGGTTTCGCTCCGCGGCGCACCCAGTTTGACGCGCTGCTTTTCGGCAAAGAGCAGATCGCCCCACATCAGCTTCCCGAGCGCGGGGGTCGTCACTGCCGCCTTGGGATCGAGACCGCGCGGGGGATCAATCCCGTGGACTTCCGGGCCGCCAGCTCGCGACTGAAAACCAGCGAGGCGCAAGGCGGAGCTGCTTCGGTCCCAGATCACGACCCGGCTGGGGGCCACGCCGGCAGATTCGAGACCGTCAACGATCGCCTCGACCACGGCGGGATGGGATGAAAAATAGCGGCCGCCATCGGTCGCCACTTTGATGCCTACCGTGTCACTCGGAAGGATCAGGGATCGCCACGCCGCCGCCACGGATTCCTTTTGCGTCACGGCCATCACCAACTCGTCCACCATGCGGTGGGAAAGTGGCTCGTTCTCCTCGAGGTTGGTCAGCGCTCCATCTGCTTGGATGGAGAACACCGTCGCACTCCCCGGCCTGACTTCCTGACCGCCTGCCGCGCCAGACAGAAGAAGGCTGGCCAACGCGGCTCGGACCGCGGTCATGAATCGGGACACGGGGCGGAACTACGCGAGCCCGCCGGGAGCTGTCAATCGCTGCTGCGGCCCTCGGCGATCAGCCGATGTCCAGTGCTCGGAGCAGGGAGCGATCGATCCGGCCGGTGACCACGAGGCCGCGGGCGGCTTGATAGTGACGAATCGCCGAGCGCGTTCCCGGGCCGACGTCGCCATCAATGGTCCCACGGTAATAGCCGCGGCGGCGGAGTTCGCGTTGCACTTCCACCGCGAGATCGTCCGAGTAGGAGCCGCGATCGGAGTAGCTCGAACTGCGGCTGTAGTGCAGGCTCACTGACGGCGCCGAGTAGTAGGAAGGCTCGTAATAGTACGGCCGGTAGTGGGAGTAGGAGCGGTAATGCGGGAACGACCGATAATGCCCCGGATGTCCGTATGAGCGGTAATGCCGCGAGTCGTCGTGCTTGTAGGTCTTTTTGTTGAAGTGACCGTCGCCGTCGCGATCGCGATAAACGGTGTATTTACGGTCGCACAATCCGGTCGCCGTTGTGGCGAGCAAGAGGCCGGCGGCGAGCGCGGGCAGGAAGCGGGAAAGATAACGTGAGGTCATAAGTGGAAGTTTCGTGAACCGACGCGCGGATGCGTCTGCGCATTCAAACTCGCCCACGCGGCCAGGGCTGCCTAGTACGAGCTCCGCCGCGCGCGGGTGTCCCTGGCGGCTTCCTCAATCCGCAACTTGCGGCGCCCGGAATCCATCCAATTGGGCGTGGGCTCCGGCCGCACGCCCGCACGCCCTTCGACTTCAGCGATCTCTTTGCGGCTCATGAAGCGGTAGCTGAGCGGTTCGCTCCAGCCCAGCCACAGGATCGCCGCGCAGATGCTCAGAAAGATTGCGGCGTGGATGAGCTTGGCGGCGAAGGATTCGTCCATGGCTACAGATCGAGCATGCTCCTTTGCCGCGCACCCGGAGGCTCCACCGGCGCAGCGGGAGCAGGGCTGGCGGTCTCGGCTGGGCTGGAACCGGAGAAGAGGTGAACGAGATGGTCTCGATACGACTGTTTCCACCCGATCAGCAGCAGCAGCACAATCGCCAGTAACTCCAGGGGGACCTTCATGAATTCAGGCTTCCATACCGCTGCGGACTGCGGCTGTCCAACCCAAGTGCGGCATGCTCAGCCCTCCCCGAGGCGCAAAATCTCTGCGGAGTGAGCCGGCGTGACCGGAACCACCGAAAGGCGCGACTGCCGGACCAGCGCCAGGTCCTGGAGCTTCGCCGTCGCTTTGATCGTCGCGAGGCTCACCGGTCGCTTGAGCGCGCGCACAGGGACAAGGTCCACGCAAATCCAGTCGCCTTCGGTGGCGCTCGGATCCGGGTAAGCCGTTTTCGCGACCTTGGCGATGCCGACGATCTCCTTGCCGACGACGCTGTGGTAGAAAAACACAAGGTCGCCTTTGCGCATTGCCTGCAGGTTCAAACGCGCCTGAAAATTGCGCACTCCAGTCCAGGCGGTGCGTCCATCCCTCACGAACGTTTCCCACGAGTAAGCCGACGGCTCTTGTTTCACGATCCAGAATTGCTCGGCGGAACTCACGGCCGCGAGGGAGCGACGAAAGCGGGCACCGCTCAAGCAAAATGTCCGGTGGAGATAGCTAAACCCGCTTGCCGCACCGGGCATTCGGCATCAGAGATGAAGCTACGCAGACTGCTCCCCCGTGCGCGCTCCAATCCTCCTCCCCCCCCATCGGTTTACCGTCGCCCTGATCCTTGTGCTGCTTCTGGCGCACAGCCGGGGCGAGGTAATTATCAACGAGTTCATGGCCGCCGCTTCCGAGCGACGGCTGCAATACTCCGCCACTGGCGTTCCAAAGTTCGGCACCGGCACCGATTGGTATGCTCCCACTTTTGTGGACACCAGCTGGGCGACTGGCAACGGGCCGTTTGGTTTCGGCACGGTAGGAGGCGGGGTGGTGGCGATCGCCACCAATCTTGGGACAGCGATGCAGCATCTGACGCCGACTCTCTATCTGCGGAAGACTTTCACTTCTTCGACCGAAGACGCGGCAAAGACCGATCCGTTGCAGTTGTCGATCCAGTACAACGACGGCTTTGTGGCTTACCTCAACGGGGTGGAAGTGGCGCGTCGAAACGCTGGTCCGCCGAAGCACTTCATCTTTCACGATCAACCTGCCTTCAACCGCGAGTCGTTCACCGGTACGGCTCCGATTCCCACGACCGCAATCACGGAACTGATCACGCTCGGCGCGACCAATACCGTGCTCGCAGCCGGGCTCAATGTTCTCGCCATTCATGCTCTGAATGCGAATTCCGCGGAAGGCACCTTCTACGTTAAGGCGGACCTCCGCATCTCGGGCGCCGCGCCAGTGACCGTGGTCAATTTCAACGAACCCTGGCAGTACTTCGTCGGCGTCGTCGAGCCCTCCGGGACGGTGTTTGATCCGGCGCAACTAGGTGCCGGCAAGCTGAGAGCACCTTGGGCGGCCGTGGCTTTCGACGATGTGAACTGGAGCAGCGGAACCGGACCGATCGGCGTCGGAAATCCGGGAGGTGTGCCGCTCGGCACTGCGTTGACCGGAGTCGCCACCGTGACGCCGTCCGTTTACACGCGCACGGTCTTCAATGTGACCGCCGCGGAAGCAGCCGAGACGCAGCCATTGCGCCTGTCGGTGCAATACGACGACGGATTCGTCGCCTATGTGAACGGGGTCGAAGTCGCGCGTCGGAATATCGGACTGCCGAATACTTTCACTCCGCGCGATGCCGTGGCGGATAGCGAGAACAGCCCCACCACGGTCGTCACCATCAATCTGGATCCACCATCGAAGCTTCTCGTGCCGGGCGACAACGTGCTCGCAATCCAGGTTCACAATGCCTCCCTGAGTAACGCCGATCTGCTGATCAAGGCGGATCTTCGCACGACCGCGCGCACCGTGGTTGCCAATAACACGACCTGGAAATACCTGATCGGAACTGTCGAGCCGGTGACCTCGCCGACCGGCGATGAGGAAGAATCCACCCCCGATGGTCCCGACTCCGCGTCCGATTGGATTGAGTTGCATAACAACGGCGCCGAACCGGTGTCGCTCGCTGGTTGGCGGCTGACCGATAACCAGAATAGCCCGACCAAGTGGGTCATGCCTGACGTGTCGATCGCCGCGGGTGGCTACCTCCTGATCATGGCGGATGGGCTCGACCTGAAGAGCAATCCCGGAGGGCTGTTGCACACCAGTTTTTCGCTGGATCGCAGTGGGGAGTTCCTCGGGCTCTTCGATGCGGGTGGAGTTTTACGGAGCCAGATTGCCCCGACGTATCCCGCGCAATCACCTTTCCATAGCTATGCCCGGGACGGCGCGAACTGGGTCTTCAGCGAGACCCCCACGCCAGGCGCAGCGAACGCGGGCGCTTTTCTACAAGAATCCGTCGCCGAACCCACGTTCAGTATCCCCGGGCGGTTTTACTCCTCGGGCATCAGCGTCACGATTACCTGCCCGACGCCCGGCGCGACGATCCGTGTCACGACGGATGGTTCCGAGCCGACGCTGACCAATGGCACCACCTATACCGGCCCACGCACTCTCTCTACTTCCACCGCATTGCGCGCCCGCGCGTTTGTAACCGGCCTCATCCCGTCGGAAACGATCACGCACACGTATCTGATCGGCCAATCCGCAGCGCGGCGATCTCTGGCTGCGGTCTGTCTGACCGGGGACCCACAGCGGGCGCTCTACCGGCCGTTTGGCGTGTTCGCGATCAGCCCGAACACCAACGCTTACACCAATAGCATCTGGAGTCAGTTCATCGGAAATACTTCGGGCAACATAGCCTCACCGAACGTGCCGGCCGATCCGAACGCCTATAACATGCCGATGCAAAGCGGTCAGCCGGCCGAGCGGCCGGTCAGTTTGGAAATCCTCCACAACAACGCGGTCTTCGATCTGCGGACATGGGCCGGCTTGCGCACCGCCGGCAGCCCTTACTCGCGCCCGCGTTACGTGCTTTCCGGGCAAAACTCCGGCACCCCGAACACCCAGTCCCCATGGCCGAGCCAAGCTGAAAACAAACCGCAGCTCAATCTGTTCTTCCGTTCGGATCTTGGGACGCGGCCTTTGGAGTATCCGCTTGTGCCCGGTTCGACAGTGGAACGCTATGACGACATCCGGCTGCGCGCGGGCAAGAATGACATTAGCAATCCCTTCATCCGGGATGAGCTCTGCCGGCGTCTCCTTCGTGACCTCGGCCAGGTGACGGTGCTTGGTGACTTTGTGAACGTCTACGCGAACGGAGTATTCAAGGGTTACTACAATATCACCGAACGTCCGCGCGAAGCATACTTTCGCGAAGCTCGTGGGACCGACGGAGACTTCGACGTTCGCTATATCAATGCAATGACCAACGGTGATGTTCTCGCCTTCAACGAGGTGATGACTTACGCGAGGACGAACAACAACATTGCGTCGGCCGCCGGTTATCAGGGCCTTAGTCAGCGGCTGGATGTGGTGAACTTCATCGATTACCTGCTGATGAATACCTACACGGCCATGTGGGACTGGCCGCATAACAACTTCGTCATGGACCGCGAGCGTTCCGCGACGGGTAAGTGGCGGTTCTCCGCCTGGGACTCGGAAGGTGGCTTTGGGATGGGCGGCCACGACACGTCGTACAACTCTTTTACCAGTGACTTGACCAGCGGCAGCATTGCCAGCGAGACAGTGCCCGCGCGGCTCTTCTATACGGTCCTCAGAGCGAATGCAGACTTTCGCCTGCTCTTTGCCGATCGGATTCAACGGGCCTTCTTTAATAATGGGCCGCTCACCGACGCGCGCATCAGTGCGCGTTTTCAGGAGCTGAAGGCGAAAGTGGAGCCAATGATCAAGGATGTGTCATCGAGCGCAGTGATGACGGACATCTACAGCAGTTGGGTGCCGGGCCGGCGTGCGACGATGCTGAGTCAGTTCAGCGGCCAGGGCTTATGGCCGGCGACGCAAGCGCCAATCTTCAGTTCGTATGGTCCGACGGTGGCCTATAACTACCCACTCACCTTGACCAGCCCTAGTGGAGCTACTGCGACGGTTTACTACACAACCAATGGCCGGGATCCACGTGCTGCGGATAACCAGCCGCAAGGGAGCGTCTACTCCGGGCCAATAGCGATCACACAGCCGACCTTGTTCAAGGCGCGGGTGCGGAGTGCCGGCGGGCAGTGGAGTCCGCTCGCCGAGGTGTTTCTGACTACGAATCAGCCGGTGCCGCTGCTCATTTCCGAGATCATGTATAATCCGCTGCCGGAAGGAGCGGTTGGTGGAGACGAGTTCGAATTCATCGAGCTCAAGAACACGGGGGCCGTTCCGCTGAATCTTTCCGGCATGAAATTCGTGGGCGTAGATTACGTCTTTGCCGAGAATGCAACGCTCGCCCCAGGCGCGATACTCGTCCTTGCGAAGAACCCGGTGCAGTTCGCAGTACGTTACCCGGCTGTTGCAGTTTTTGGCGGCTTTAACCCGACCAGCCTGAACAACGCCGGCGAACAAATCGCCATTCAAGACATTGCCGGTAACGTGCTGACTTCGGTGACCTACGGCGACCGGAACATCCAGGGATGGCCGGTCGGAGCAGACGGCGACGGCTATTCGCTGGTGCCGGTTTACCCCAATGCCAATCCGGGACCGAATAGTCCTGACTTCTGGCGTTCCAGCGTGGCGGTCCATGGATCACCCGGTGCCGATGACCCTTATCCTGTGGTAGCACCCGTGGTCATCAATGAGGTGCTTGCCAATCCCGCGGTGGGCCAATTGGCTGCGATCGAATTGCGTAATGCGACGGGTTCGCCGGTGGATGTTAGTGGCTGGTGGTTAAGTAACTCGGCGTCTTCTCCAAAGAAGTTTCGGTTGCCTGCCAACACGCTGATCCCGGCGAACGGGTTCATCTACTTCGAGAGTCCCGCCTTCAGCGCCGGGCCGAATGGTTTTACGCTGACCACCAGCGGTGACACGCTGACCTTGAACTCGGCCGATGTCACCGGGGCGCTCACCGGTTACCAGCAAACGATTACGTTTGGCGCGGCAATGCCCGGGGTCAGCCTTGGACCATTCCAGCCAGTGCTTGCGTCGCTCCGCTGGCTGCCCGAACTCGCATTGACGCTGGGTGCTCCCAATGCGGGGCCGGCGATCGGGCCAGTCGTGATTACTGAAATCATGTTCAATCCTTTGCTCGCTGAGGGAGGGAGCGAGTTCATTGAGCTTCGGAATGTGACGGACTCTCCGGTCCCGCTTTTCGATCCGGCCGCGCCTGCCAATACCTGGCGGCTCTTCGGCCTCGAGTTTAGCTTCCCCGCGGGCACGATTTTGCAGCCTCGGCAGATGGCGCTTCTCTCACCACTCGCACCCGCAGCGCTGCGCACCGCGAAAGGGGTTCCGGACAGTGTGCCGGTATTCCAATGGGCTGCCTCCTCCAACCTGAATGATGCGAGCGAAGTCCTCGCTCTGCAAAAGCCCGGCCCGGCTGCTCCCACTGTCATCTATTATGACGTGGACGCTGTGACTTACGGTGACACGGCGCCCTGGCCGACTTCACCGGATGGCGGCGGGCCTTCACTCGAGCGGGTGAACTGGCGTGCCTACGGTGACGATCCGGGTAACTGGCGCGCATCGATCGGGAATGACGGGTTAAGTCTTAATGGCGGTAATCCCGCCCGGCCTCCGGCGCTTACGTTTGCTGAGTGGCAGAGTCTTTACTTCACTGCCGCAGAGATGGCAGCCGCCGAAACGGGCGGTCTCGCAGCCGATCCGGATCGAGATGGCCTGGCCAATGTTTTCGAATACGCGCATGGCCGGAATCCTTTGGTTTCAGATGCTCAGAATGTGAGCTCCAAAGCTCTGGCGAGCGACGGTGCCGCTGGTCCGTTTCTCACGCTGCAGTACCGACGGACGAGCGGATGGCGCGGCATGGAATTCCACGTGGATACCAGCGGAGATCTTCGCGGGGACTGGAACCTCGGTGCCGGGGTGGTGATTGGCACGCCCGTGCCTCAGGATGATGGGACTGAAATCATCACCGCTCGGGATACCGTTCCAAGCACCGACGGCGCGCAGCGTTTCATTCGCCTGCGGGTGAAAACAAACTGAGTCACCCTCGAAATAGAGAAGGCGCCCTCCTTGCGGAGGGCACCTTCAAAGTGGCTGGCGATAAGCCGAATTCTGTCCCGTGCGGTTGCCCGCAGCTTGGATGATCATTTCTCTCCCGCCGCTTGCGCGACGGTCCCGGCTTGCGCCAGGTGCGACTATTACCCGGGAGTTGCCGCGCTTGCGCGCAGCGGGCCAGGCGCCACGACTCCCTGTTTTGTCTTGCACCGCATGGGGTTTTTCGTGCCCCGGCGCTTGCGCACCGGGCGGTGGGCTCTTACCCCGCCTTTTCACCCTGACCTCGCACTCTCGGTAGAAAGCACGTGGCGGTTTGTTTTCTGTGACACTTTCCGTCGCGCCGGACTTGGGCCCGGCGCTCCCGCACATTCTATGCGGCATGCTGCCATGGTGGTGTTCGGACTTTCCTCTCCGAGGCTTGCGCCCCGCAGCGATCATCTGCCAGCCGCGGGCACCATCCGGGCACGGGGCGACCATGACAAGTGCCGAATCCAAGCCGGTCGCCACCGGCTCGCGCATTTCGCTCTGCCGAACGTCCGTGGACCTGCTTAGTGGAGGGATGTCCGACCCTCGCGAACGTTTCATCGACAAGCTACGCACCAGCCTTGCCGATGGTTCTTTTGTGAAATTGACCCTCAGCGAACCCACGCCCACAGCGGGCGAACTGCGGAACCTTTACGGACGCGTCGTCACCATCAAAAGCGAGCCGCAGCTTTCACTCGTCTTCCACCACGCACGGCGCGATGAGACGAAGAACTTTCCGTTTGAAGCCGGGGTAAGCCATGTGCACGAACTGACCGGGGCGCAGTTTGCTCGCGGTTACCTTTTCACCACGGCCGGCGACTGGCAGTGGAGACACGACGCCCTCAAGGCGAGCCGGCCGCGGTTCACCGTCGTACCCGCGTCGGCGCACGATCGGCAGAAGCCCGTGCCGATCTCGGCACAAGCGCCGTTCCTCCGCACATTGGGGGTGACCAATGCCCAGGGCGAAGCACGTCCCGGAATGGCCGACAAACTCCGGCAGATCCAGCGATTCACCGAATTGCTTGGTCATCTTTTCGAAGCATCGCCCCTCCGCGAGCGGCGGCAGTTGCACATCGCCGACATGGGCGCCGGCAAAGGTTACCTGACCTTCGCAACGCACGAGTTTTTCCGGGCGAAAGGCATCGCGACGGAGATCGTCGGTATCGAATCGCGCCCTGACCTGGTCGCACTGACCGAACGGACCGCGCGCGAGTTGGACTGCCTCGGGCTGCGGTTTGAGGAAGGATCCATCGAACACTTCCAACCGGCCGGCGATCTGGACGTGCTCATCGCTTTGCATGCCTGCAACACCGCCACGGACGACGCGCTTTACCAAGGCGTCCGGGCAGGTGCATCACTGCTGGTCGTCGCGCCCTGTTGTCATCAGGAACTGCGGCCGCAGCTACGACCGCCGGCGTTGCTGCACGAGGTTCTGAGTCATGGAATCCTTGCGGAACGTGAGGCGGAAATCCTCACCGACGGCGTTCGCGCGCTGCTGCTGGAGCTGCACGGATACAATGCGAGCGTGTTTGAATTCATCTCGCCGGAACACACGGG
>JAQGOK010000166.1 GCA_028293645.1 Chthoniobacter sp. | reverse complement strand
CGTTTGGGAACAAGGTCGATGAAGGGAATGTGAAGTTCTCGTGGGGCGAGTCCCAGGTGGTCCCGTACTTCCGCGGCCGTGGCATCGAGGAGACAGGGCAGACGTTCTTCACTCCGAATCGTCAGCTCTCTTCGCCGGTAATGTTTGGGTCCATCCCTTCGGGCAGCGTTGAAAACAAGCCGTGGCAGACGCTGCTCTTTCGCCCCGATCGTGAGCAGAAGCCGCATCCAGGTGGTGCATCGAACGGTCCTCCAGACCATCTCTACCTGGATCTCTTCCACCTTCCGGTGGTGGAGCCCTATGCGATCAGTGAACCCTTCTCCACAGCCGGTAAGGTCAATCTGAACTACATCATTGCCCCGTTTGGCTACGCCAAGGGCACGGCCGGATCGAATCCAGGTATGGTCGCGGAAAGGTCTTACCTGCGCCGTGACACTGCTCTTCGAGGGGTTCTGAAGAGCACCTTCATGATGGCGGTGCCTACGGGAACTCCTTCGATGGGCCATGACGAGAATCCGCTGACCGGTCAGACTTCCGGATCACGCTTCAGGTATCCAATCGCTCTTAGCCGAACCATCGAAGGGATTGAGCGTCGGCTCAGAACCGGGCCCTCAAATAACGGAACTCTTTTCCGTTCGGCTTCCGAAATCTGTGAGTTCGACCTCTACCCCAATGGGCTCCCAGTCCCCGATTGGAACACGTTCTGGCTTCAGAACGCCGCCACCGGTGACAATATGCGCGAGCGGCCCTACGCGCACATCTACCCACGTCTGACTACCAAGTCGAACGTTTACACGGTGCACATGCGCTGTCAGGCGATCCGCAAGGCGCCGGGCTCTCCGGCAAATAGCTTCGACGAGGATAAGGACCGGGTGCTTTCCGAGTATCGCGGTTCGGCAACCATCGAGCGGTTCATCGATCCGAATGATGTGAAGCTCGCCGATTACGATGATCGGAAGGAAAGAGTGGAGCCGTATTACCGTTACCGGATCATCGCGACGAAGCAGTTTTCGCCGCACTAGCGATCGCCTTCCTGGGCTGACCGGCGGATCACGAAAGTGGTCCGCCGGTTTTTTTATGGCGCGAAGACTGGAAGTGCAGCGCCGCGACGCTAGTTTTTCCCCCTGCTATGTCCGTCCAATACAAGGATTACTATTCAACGCTGGGGGTTGCGAAAAACGCGTCACACGACGAGATCCGGAAGGCTTTCCGCAAGCTCGCCCGGGTGCATCATCCCGACGTGGCCAAGGACAAGAAAGCCGCAGAGGCAAAGTTCAAGGAGATCAATGAGGCTTACGATGTGTTGGGGGACGCCGAGAAGCGGCAGAAGTATGACACCTTGGGCGCCGATTGGGAACAAGGCGGCTCTCGCCCGCCGGGACCCGGGCGGGGCCGGCGGGGCACTGGCGGTGGTGATCCGTTTGGTGGAGCAACGTTCGGCGGCACCGGATTCAGCGACTTCTTCGAGCAGTTCTTTTCAGGCCAGGCGGCGCGCGGTGGTGCCGACCCTTTTGGGAACGTCGGCGTCCCAGGTGAGAATCGGCGTGGTGGTGATCTCGAAGCGGATCTGCTGGTCTCGATCGAAGACGCGCTAAGCGGCGCCAAGAAGAAGATCACGCTCCAACGTGATGCGTCCAAACGTCCAGAGACGTTCGAGGTCCGTATTCCGGTGGGCGTTCGGGAGGGCCAAAAGATCCGGTTGTCCGGGCAGGGCGGCTCTTCGAGCAAGGGTGGTGCGGCGGGGGATCTGTTTCTGCGAGTCCGCTTTGAACGTCATCCTGATTTCCGAGTGGAAGAATCGGATTTGATCTACGACCTGGAAGTGCCGGTTGCTCGCGCGGTGCTGGGGACCGAAGTGGAAGTGCCCACTCCGGAAGGACCCATTCGTCTGAAGATCCCGCCGGGAAGTCAGCCGGGGCGCAAGTTGCGTCTGAAAGGTCGCGGTTTGCCGACGAGTGCCGGTGGCCGGGGCGATTTCCTGGTGAAAGTCGGTGTCACCTTGCCGGAAGCCGTCGCAGGCGAAGAGCGAGCGCTGTGGGAGCAGCTCGCGAAGCTTGGTGGTTAAGAGCTGCGCAACCTCACCGGCCTACGGCTTCTTGCCCGCCGTCGGGCGCAACACCTGGAGTGCTTTCTCGCGCTTCAAATCGACCGCTCGACCAACTGCAACATCGCCCGCAGACGCAGTTTCTCTTCGACCTGTGAGCAGCGCGTCTCCGCGTACTCGAGCATCGTGATCATCGTATTCGCGACCTGCAGATCCTGCCGAGCCTTCGGCGTGACGCCCTGGATGGAGGCCAACCGCCGGAGGCCGGCCAGGGCGCGGACCTTCGGATAGTTCCGGCCAAGCCACTCGATCAGCGCTGCCTGGCTCAGGCGTGCCGCACTGGTCGGGCAGCCGCTCATGATACAGAGGCGGATGAAGGCCCGGCTGACACATGCGTAACGACTCAGCTCTTCGACGGAGCGGAGTTCGTGATCGCCGGGATGTCCATGAAGGTGCTCGGGTGCGGAATCCATGTGCATTCCTCCTAGCAAACTCCGCGCCCGCCGGAATGGCCTTCATCGAGCATCAACTCCGCGCCTGCCGAACCGCACACGCTCAGCCTGCGAGCCTCGTGCGACCTGACATGGCTCGCGTCAACGTGAGTTCGTCGGCAGATTCAAGGCCGCCGCCTGCCGGCAAACCCTGCGCGAGTCGGGTGATTTTCACCGGCACGTCGCGGAGCAGATCCACCAGGTAATTGGCAGTCGCTTCGCCTTCCACGTCGGCGCCGAGCGCGAGAATGATTTCAGCGGGTTGCTCGACGCGTGCCCGATCCGCCAGAGCCGCGATCCGGAGATCTTCCGGGCCGATGTGATCGAGTGGGGAGATGCGCCCGCCGAGCGCATGATACAAACCGCGAAACGCGCCCGTGCGCTCGAGCGGCAGGATCTCGGTCGATTGCTCCACCACGCAGATCAAAGAAGTGTCGCGGGAAGGATCGCCGCAGATTTCGCACACCGTCTCGGCGGTGAAGAACCCGCACCGCGAGCACGGACGGATGGTGGCAGCGACCTCCTGGAGGGAGCGCGCAATCTCGGCCGGCCGCGCGTCGCGCGATTGGATCATCCACAACGCGATCCGCTCGGCGCTACGCGGACCGATGCCCGGCATGCGCTTCAACTCGGTGATCAAGGCCCGGATCGCGACCGGGTATTCGACGCGCTTCAAGGCTCAATCAAAGCCGCGCCGTGTTCCAGTCGAGGGCCGAGACACCGGAGCGAAGCTGCTCGATCCGCCGAATGTAAAACTCGACCGGGCCATCCGCGCCCGTGACCGAGCGTGCGCTGTAGAAAAGGCTCAGTGCCTCATCCCAGAGCTGCTCGCGATAGAAAACCACGCCTTTCCAAAACAGATCGCGCCGCTCGAGTTCCTCAAACGAGAGCACGTCGCGCATCCCGAGCAGCTCGTAGATTTCTTCGCGGCTGCCGTCGTCGAATCGTTGAATCATCTCCATCGGCCGCACCTCGATGGCTGGTTCTGCGAACGAAAACGTGCCGGCGCCCATCAGGATTCGAGAGCCGTAGATCAGGTTCGCGCGACAGAGTCGGCGTGCGAATTCCACCGGCTCACCGGCGACGCTGTAGTTGCCGAGCCGCCGCGAACCGTAAGCTCCGACGACCATCTCTCCGCTGTTGAGGCCGAGGCGGAAGTCGAACATCTGCCCCCAGATCGTGTGACATTCACGGTTCACCTCATCGAGCCGATCTTCCAAAGCAATCGCCGCTTCACACGCGGTCGCGCCGTGCTGTTGATCCGACAAAGGTGCGCCGAAAACCACCCGGACGCTCTCGCCGTCGCATTCATCAAGATAGCCGCCGCGTTCGACGAGAAAGTCCGCCACGTTGCGCCGGAAGGAGTTCGTCAGCGCGACGTAATCGGGTGCCGGCAGGGCGTCTTCGAGTTCGTTGTGATTGAAGATCTCGCAAACAATCAGCGTGATTTCCCGGCGTTCGCCTTCGAGGTTCAGCGGCTCTTCCGAATCGATCAGCCGCTTGAAGGTGCGCTCGGAAACGCGGTCTCCCAGGATCTGCCGGAGGACGCGCTTGCGACCTCCCGCTTCCGAGCGCGAGTAAAGAAAGGCGAGGGTAAAGCTGCCGAGAATCGCCACAAGACTTGCGAATGGGGAGAAGAGCTGCCCGTGCAGATTGAGAATGGCCACCATCGCGATGACCTCGAGCAAAGCTCCGAACGCGACGATCGCTTTCAGCGACGAACGCGGGATATCCACGGTGGTCCAGGCGATCCCGAAGGCAAAAAAAGCGATCAATCCATACTGCACCCACGGATGCACCGGGGCTGGTGAGGCCTGCCCTAAAAAGCGGGCGAGCGCGGCATCCAGCGGGGCGAACGCCTGTGCGGCGAGGAGGCCGCCGACCGCGAGGCTTACCAAAAAGCCGAGAACGAGTGTGACCTTGAGGTAGCGCACGAGATGAAGCCCGGCATGTAAACATCGGATCGAGAGACCGCGCAACCCTTACAGGCCGCGCAGAGCCCGGGTTTACTCAACACGCCGAAGTGCGATCGGATGAACAGGCTCGGCAAGTCGTACCACGCCGAGGGAAGCTGACGACGAATGTTTCACGTCGTACTGATTGAGCCGGAGATTCCGCCGAACACCGGCAACATTGGCCGGCTCTGCCTTGCGACCAATTCGCACCTGCATCTGGTGAAGCCGCTCGGCTTTTCGATCGAGGATCGCGCCGTGAAGCGCGCAGGTCTCGATTATTGGGCGGACGTGCGGGTCACGGTCTGGGATTCGTTCGCAGCTTTGCAAGCGGCCCACCTAGCGAGCGCACGGTGGTTTTTTCTGACGACCAAAACGTCGGCAGCATACTGGAATGCCGCGTTCTGCCCCGGCGACTTCCTGGTCTTCGGACGTGAGACCAAGGGCCTTCCCGAATCGCTCCTCCGCGAGAACGCAGAACGTTGCTTCACCATTCCCATGCCCGGCAGCACCCGCAGCCTGAACCTGGCGACCGCCGTCGGCATCGTCCTGTACGAAGCCGTCCGGCAGGTCACCCTCGGGGCAGCCGCCTCGGCCGAAGTTCCGCATTGATGCGCAGGGCACCTCGGACCGAGAAAGGCGCGCCATGAACCCGCCGGCCGCCGCATCCACCACCCACATCGATTCTCGTGACCGGCTGATCTTCGCGCTCGATGTGGCGACGATCGAAGAAGCGCGCGCCTGGATCGAGCGATTGGGTGATGCGGTGACCTTCTACAAAGTGGGCCTCGAGTTTTGCATGAGCGGTCAATACTTCGAGCTGCTGGCGGAGTTACGCGCGCGCGGGAAAAAAGTCTTCGCCGATCTAAAGTTTTCCGATGTGCCTGCAACGGTGCGCGCCGCCGTTGCCAATCTGGCGCGGCACAACGTGACCTGTTGCACCCTGCACGGCACGAGTGCCGTCTATCGTGCGGCCGTCCCGATGAAAGGCACGATGCAACTGCTCGCCGTGACCGTGCTCACGAGTGTGGATGCCACCGAAGTGGAGGAGATGGGCTGGTCCGGGCCCGTCGAAGATCTGGTTTCCCGCCGAGCGCGCGTCGCGGTGGAATGCGGGATCGACGGCCTCATTTGCTCAGGTTTGGAAGCGGCGCGACTGCGCCGCGAATTGGGCGCTACGCCGCGGATCATCACGCCTGGGATCCGCGCGACGGCGGAGCAGGGGAGCGATGATCAAAAGCGCACGATGACGCTCGCGGAGGCATTCCGTGCAGGCGCCGATCACGTCGTGGTCGGCCGGCCCATTCGTCAAGCTGCCGATCCTCGAGCCGCCGCCGAAGCGATGCAGGCAGAGATCGCTGCGCTGTTCGATCGCTAGCGCGAGAGGCGTTCCGTTCGCGACGCCTCCGAATATGACGGATTCGCCCCTTGAGGGCAGCTTCGGCTTCCGGCTACTCTGCCCGGTCTATGAGCGAACCACTTTCCCAATACGCGCACCCTGAAGCGCTGGTGAGCACGGACTGGCTGGCCGAGCATCTCAACGAGCCCGGCACGCGGCTGGTGGAGAGCAACGAAGACCTTCTCCTTTACGACACGGGACATATCCCGGGTGCCGTGCACATCGACTGGCGCCAGGATCTGCAGGACCCGCTCGTGCGCGATTACATCGCTCCCGCGGCTTTTGCGGCGCTCTGCGAAAGGAACGGGATCTCGCCGGAAACCACGGTGATTTTTTACGGCGACAAAAGCAATTGGTGGGCGACTTACGCGCTCTGGGCGTTCCGCCTTTTCGGCCATACGAAGGTGAAGATCGTCAATGGCGGCCGCGACAAATGGGTCAAGGAAGGGCGCCCTTTGACGAAGGATAAGCCAAAGGTAACCCCGGCGGAATACCCGGTGCCGGCGAAGCGTTTCGACGACGAGATCCGGGCGTTTTACGAGGACGCGCATGCGCAGATGCAGGACGGTTTGCCGCTGATCGACGTTCGCTCGCCGGGCGAGTTCAAAGGCGACGTCACGCACATGCCCGAGTATCCGCAGGAAGGCGTGCTCCGCGGCGGTCACATCCCGGGGGCAAAGAGCGTGCCTTGGAAAATGGCGGTGAATGAAGACGCGACCTTCAAGTCACCGGCGGACCTGCAGAAGATTTACACCGAAGGCTGCGGGCTGAAGAAAGACGACGAGATCGTCGCGTATTGCCGGATCGGCGAGCGCTCCAGCCACACCTGGTTTGTCCTCACCTATCTCCTCGGCTACGAAACCGTGCGGAACTACGACGGTTCCTGGACCGAATGGGGCAATCGCGTGCGCGCGCCGATCGAGCGCGGTGAGGGATGAGCAAAGGCTGCTACGAGCCGCCGGAGAATCCGCCGCCGTCGAGCTACCCAAAGAAGCTCGCCAACATCATCGGGCTCTTCGAATCGCTGCCCGAGGAGGAGAAGCGTGAGAACCTGATCGCCTACTCCGAGCAGACGAAGAAATACGAGCCGAGGCCGGACGAGACGTTCGATCTCGAGGACGTGCGTAAAGACGAGGAGTGCACGGACACCGTCGGCGTGTTCCTCAAGGTGCATGAAGGCCGACGCGCGCAGTTTCGGATCACGCTCGGCCCGCAGGTGCAGACGTTGACGAAGGCGATGACTTCGATCCTCTGCAAAGGCCTCGAAGATTCCGCGCCCGAAGAGATCCTCGAACTGCCTGCGGATTTCGTGCCGAAGATCGTCGGCGGTCAGCTGGTCCGGGCGCGCTCCCAGACCGTGTATTACATCCTCACGCGGATGAAGAGCGTCTGTAAGGTTTACCTCAACCGACTCCGCGCCGCGCAGCAATCGGCTTAACGCGTTCGCGTGCGGAACCGCCCCGCTCGGCAGTCCGCGCGGCTGGCTTGGAAGCGAGGCCGCTGACCCACTTGCCTTTGCGGACGAGGCGCTCGATGCGCAAGCCGTGTCCTTCGAAGGCAGCGACGACGTCTGGCTCCTGCGCGCGGAGGATTCCGGAGAAGATCAACCGTGCCCCGGGTGCGAGCGCGGCGACGATCTTCGGTGCGCCTTCGATGAGCAGGCCGCTGAAAAGATTCGCCGCGACGACGGGCCAGGTGCGGGCAGGCTGCCAGGTCAGCAGATCGAGTTTCCGCACGACCACACGCGAAACCCCGTTGAGCCGTACGTTTTCTTTCGTGGTGCGGACGGAGTCCGGGTCGAAGTCGCCCGCCTCCACGCGGTCCGCTCCGAGCAACCGCGCGGCCAAGGCGAGAATGCCGCTGCCGGTTCCGAGATCGAGCAGATCCCAACTTTCGCCGGCAAGGTCGTCGGCAACATCGGAAAGCAATCGCAGACAAGTCGAAGTCGTAGCGTGATCGCCTGTCCCAAAGGCCATGCCGGCGGGAATTCGCAACACCTGGGCGCCGCCGGGGGCGAGCAGGGCCGCTTCGGTTTCGGTCGCGACGATCACCAGCTTGCCCCGGACCCGGATCGGCGCGCGTGGCGCCGGCGCCGGCAGAGTTTTCAGCTTTTTCTGGACGGCGGTTTGCCCGCCGAAGGTGCGTCGCAGCTTTTCCGCCTGCGTGCGGGTGAGCTGAAACGCTTCCAACCGGATGGTCTTGGCGCCGGCGATCGCAGTGATTGCCAGGCGGTCCGCGACTTCACTGAGCCGGTCCCACCACACGTCCTCCCATTTCGCTGCGCTGAGTTTCCGCCAGGTGAAGTGCTCGCTCATTGCGCCGCCGGGCGCTGCAGCAAAGCCGCACGGCTGGTCGGCGCCACACAGCAATCATCCGTCGCCGCGCTGTCGGCGCGCTTGCGGAAGATCAGCACGTGTTGCCAGGGCAGCATTGAGATGTTCTCCGCAAAATCGAGCGGATGAACGGCCATCTCCTTTTTCACCTGTGCCTCGGTCATTTTGTGAATGGTCTTGATTGGGATGCTCGGGTCTTCGCCGCGGAACTCAACCAGCACGAGCCGCCCGCCTGGTTTCAAACCGCGCGTCATGGCGGCGACCATCTCAAACGGGTGGTCAAACTCATGATAGACATCGACGAGGATCATGGTGTCGCAAGAGGCCGGCGGGAGCTTCGGATCGGTGACGGTGCCGAGCACTGGCCGCACATTCGTGATGCGGAACATCGCCATGCGTTTCGCGAGCACAGCGAGCATCTCCTGCTGGATATCGACTCCGTAAATGATGCCGCTCGCGCCGATGCGCTTGGCAATTTTGCGTGCGACGTAGCCGGAGCCAACCCCGATGTCGGCAACGATTTCGCCTTCCCGGAACTTCAGCGCATCGACCATCTTTTCGGTTTGTTCCTCTTCCTCGCGTTCCGGGCGCTCGAGCCAATCGGCCGCGCGATGACCCATCACCTGCGCGATCTCGCGGCCGAGGTAAAACTTGCCGGTCCCATTCGGATCATGATCGGCGCGAATCTCG
Organism: Chthoniobacter sp.; assembly: GCA_028293645.1. Taxonomy (GTDB): domain Bacteria; phylum Verrucomicrobiota; class Verrucomicrobiia; order Chthoniobacterales; family Chthoniobacteraceae; genus Chthoniobacter. The sequence continues at coordinate 53,589 of JAQGOK010000166.1, read as the reverse complement.
TAACGCGGAGGAACCGCTGGAGCAGGCTCCGCCGCAGTCAGAACGATCGGCAACAGCGCGGCGGCGAGCAGGGGAAGGATTTGGCGCATGGCGAAGGGATTGCGATTGATGAAAGGGCACGCGCCGGGTCTTGTCCATGCACTCATGTGGCGCACGAAAACCTTTCGCCTGCTGCGCGCTTTGGCGCTCGTTTACCTCGTTGTCGTCATGCTCGTCGCAAGCTTTCAAAGTTCACTCATCTACCATCCGTTTCACGCCTCCGAGGAAACGCTGATCGAGGAGGCGCGGACGTTGCGACTCGAGCCATGGCGTGATGCGGCCGGAGCGATCATCGGGTGGAGAAGTCCGATCCGCAGCGGCATACGTGCGGAGAATCGGCTGCTCGTTTTTCACGGCAACGCCGGCTACGCGTTGCACCGGCTGCAGTACGTCGGCGGCTTCGAGCAGGTGAATGGGGGACGCACCTGGGAAGTGTATCTCTTCGAATATCCCGGTTACGGCGCGCGACCTGGTGAGGTCGGCGAGAAGCCGTTCATCGAAGCGGGCATGGCCGCAGTGGAGGCTTTGCTTCAAGAGGACCCGCGCCCTGTTTATTTGCTCGGCGAATCGCTCGGCTCGGGTCCGGCCTGCGCCATCGCGAGCCGCGCACCCAAGCGCATCAGCGGCCTGTTTTTGGTGACTCCGTTTGCGGCGCTCACCGACGTGGCGGCTCATCATTATCCCTTCCTGCCGGTTCGGATGATCCTGCGCGATCGCTGGGAGAATGCGGTCGCATTGCGCGAATACAAAGGGCCGGTCGCCGTGCGAGTCGCGGCTCTGGATGAGATCGTGACGCTCGATCAGGGGCAGAAACTCTACGAAGCCTACGCGGGTCCGAAGCGGCTTTGGACGGAAGCCGGCGCGCAGCACAACGCGATTGATTTCGGGCTGTCCGGTCCCTGGTGGGGCGAGTCCTCCGAATTCGTGCTCGGTGTCGCACGCGAGCAGCGCGGAGGAAAGTGATTGCGACGACGAGCGGCGCAACCGGTGCACGTTCCCGCTTTCCCCGCTGCTCCCGACTGGACACACTCCGCCGCGCATGAAGTTCATCCGCGATATTCACCGCACCTGCCAGCAAGAGGGACGGCCGGCCATTTCGTTCGAGTTCTTCCCGCCGAAAACGGACGAGGGGGAGCGCAACCTTTTCGAGAAAACTCTGCCGGCTTTGATGGCGGCCAGCCCGGACTACTGCTCGGTGACTTACGGTGCGGGTGGGACCACGCGCGAGAAAACGATTGGCATCGTCGATCGCATCCAGCGGGAGCACGGGCTGACCACGATGATGCATCTCACCTGTGTGAATTCCACGGCGGACGAGTTGCGAGCGGTGGTCGAAGACGCGCGCAGCCGAGGCATTTGCAACCTGCTCGCGCTGCGCGGCGATCCTCCGGACGGCGGCGAGTTCCAGGCGACGCCGGGCGGGTTCGAGTATTCACGCGACCTGGTTGCTTTTCTGCGCGCACAGGGCGGCTTCAGCATCGGCACCGCGGGTTTTCCGGAAGGCCACATTGCGTGCAAAGCGGGCAAGATCGCGGACTGGGGATATCTGCGCGAAAAGATTGAAGCCGGCGCGGATTTCGTGATCACCCAACTGTTTTTCGATAACGAAGACTTCTACCAGTTCCACGATTTCATGACGAAGAAGCTGGGCGCGGCGGTCCCGATCATTCCCGGATTGTTGCCGGTGCTTTCAAGCGGGCAGACCCGGCGCTTCACGGCACTTTGCGGCGCAGCCTTGCCCGCGAAGTTCCTGAACCGCCTGGAGGAACTCGGTGAGGATGACGCGGCGGTCACGGAGTTCGGCATCGAGTACGCGACGCAACAGAGCGAGGCGCTGCTGCGGTTCGGCGTCGCCGGGCTGCATTTCTACACGTTGAACAAGCCTTACTCGACGGTGCGAATCGTGAAGAATCTCGGCCTGGTGCCGTGAGCCTGCGGATCTATTCGTACGCTGGCTGCGGCACTTGTCGCAAGGCGCTGCAGTGGCTCCGAGAGAAGGGCATCCCGCACGAGGTGCTGCCGATCCGGGAGCAGCCGCCGAGCGTCGCTGAGCTGCGCGCGATGCTCGATGGGCTCGGGGGAGACGTGCGGAAGCTTTTCAACACCAGTGGACGCGACTATCAGGCGCTTGGTTTGAAAGATCGCCTGCCCGGCATGCCGATCGAAGAGGCTCTCGCGCTGCTCGCGGGCAACGGCAACCTCGTGAAGCGGCCGTTCGCCTTGACGGATCGTACCGGGACGGTCGGCTTCAAGCCGGAGGTGTGGCAGAAGTTGTTCGCCGGCGGCTGAGCGAATCGTAAATAAGCCAGGGCAGGTAGAGCAGGGCGAAAGCGGCGAGCCCGACGAGATTGATCTGAAGCACGTAGAGCCAATGCGTGTCGGAGAACTGGTCGAGCAGGGTCGGCTGCGACGGACGGTGAGCGAGGAAACCGAAGTTCGAGCCAGTGAGCGTGTTGGTCATCAACGCGCAGACGAGGAACGCTTCGGACCAGATGAACACCCGTCCGAGCGAGGCCGGCCACGGGCGCATCCGTTCAGTAATCAGCAGGTGCAGCACGGTGACGATGATCAGCGCGTGCGCAAAAAAGAATCCGAAGAGCCGCCACCACGCTGCGGTGCCGTCGATGGCCGGGGTGAAAAGCGCCTGCAGCGTCCCGGCGAGGCCCCAGAAATAGCCAAGTTCAAAGCCGGTTTGCCATCGCCACCAGACCGCCGCCGCGACCGCGATCAACGCCCAGTCGCAGAGATGCATCGGCAGGAGTTCGTTCGGGCGAAACGGCTCGGTAAAACATTCCGCCGCCAGATCTCCGAGGAAGAACAAAGCCAGCGCGAACGCCAAACCGTGCCGCACCTGCCGCGTCACGTGCTCCGCGTGTTCACCGCGGCAGAGGCGCCACAAGAGCAGCGGCCCCGCTATGGTGAAGCTCACGGCGGCGATTTGGAACGACGACATCGGGCGTCCGCGTTTTGGCCGAAGCGGCAGTCGCAGCCAACTCAGGAGCGTGACGCAACCGTGCGCTTCCCTGCGCCGCTATCTTAGCGAATGGGCGGCGTTCACCACCGCTCCCGCAGTGATGCCGAGCTTCTCCATGACCTGATTGCCTGGAGCGCTCAGGCCAAAGCGATCGATGCCAATCACCGCGCCATTGAGCCCGACATACTTCCACCACAACGCGGAAACGCCGGCCTCGATCGCCACGCGCTTGGTGCAGGTCGGCGGCAGGAGCTCGTCCTTGTAAGCCTGTGGTTGTGCGTCGAAACGGCGAAAGCTTGGGACGCTCACCACACGTGTTCCCGCGCCGAGTTGTTTCGCCGCAGCAACCGCGTGTTGCAGTTCACTGCCCGTGCTGAGCAGCACCAGCTCCAATGGTGCGGTTTCTTTCACCGCGATGTAAGCGCCCTTGAGCACACCCTGGCGGCGCGTCTCCACTGGGATCTGGCTCAGATTTGGCAGCACCTGCCGGCTCAACGCCAGCAAGGTCGGGCCATCGTTCCGAGAAAACGCAGCCGCGAATGCAGCAGCGGTCTCTTCCGGATCTGCCGGCCGAATGACATCGAGGTTCGGCAGAAGCCGCAGAGCGCTCACGGTTTCCACGGGTTGGTGGGTCGGTCCGTCCTCGCCGACGCCCACAGAGTCGTGGGTAAAGATATAAACCGTCGGCAAACCGCTGAGCGCTGCGAGACGGATGCTGCCCCGACAGTAGTCGGCAAACACGAGAAACGTGGCGCCGCTCGCACGGAAGATCCCGTCATAAGCGATGCCGTTGAGAATGCCACACATCCCGTGCTCCCGGATGCCGAAGCGGATATTCCGCCCGCTCCAGTTGCCTGGCGTGAAGTCTTTGCTCGAGGCGATGTAGTTGAGGGTGGACCCGTGTAGATCAGCGCTGCCGGAGATCAGATTGGGAAGCGCTTCAGCGATTGGCTGCAAAACATCGGAGCCAGCCTTGCGGGTCGCGAGTTTCGCGTCGGCAGGGAACTCTGGAATCCTGGACAGCAGATCGGCGGGGACCTCTTGCTTCAGGGCGGCATCCAGTTCCTTCGAAAGCGCAGGGTTGGCCTTCTGCCACGCGGAATACATGGCCGACCACTCGTCGTAGGCTGCGCCGAGTCCCTTTGCCCGCTCCTTAAAGTAAGCCCGGGTCTCGGGGCTGACGAAGAAGTGTTCCGCCTCCGGCAGACCCAAGCCTTTGCGAGCGGCATCAATGAACTTCGCACCACCCTCACCGTGAGCCTTCGCTGTTCCAGCGACTTCCGCGATGCCGCGGCCGATTTCGGTCCGGGCAATGATGAGTTGCGGCTTGCCGGTCGCGGCTTTGGCCTTCTCGTAAGCCGCCAGGAAGGACGGCATATCGTGACCGTCCACGCTCTGCACTTCCCAACCGATCGCTTCGAACCGTTTCCCCGCATCTTCGCTTTGCGTCGCGTCCGCCATGGCGTCGAGGGTGACCTCGTTGGCGTCATAGATCAGGATCAAGTTGTCCAACTTGAAGTGCCCGGCGAAAGCCACGGCCTCCATCGCGACGCCTTCCTGCATGCAACCGTCACCCGCGAGGCAGACAATATGATTGTCGAAGATCGGATGTTCCGCGGTGTTGAACTTCGCTGCCGCCATCTTCTGGGAAACTGCGTAACCGACGGAGTTGGCGACGCCCTGACCGAGCGGCCCAGTGGTGGCTTCGACCCCCGGCGTCTCGTGCCATTCCGGATGACCCGGCGTGCTGGCGCCCAAGGCTCGGAATTTTTTCACGTCATCGATCGAGACGCTAGCGTAGCCGCTCAGATGCAACCACGAGTAGAGGAACATCGAGCCGTGACCCGCGCTCAGGACGAACCGATCCCGGTTCAGCCACTTCGGGTGCTGCGGCTGCTGCCGCAGTGAGTGACCGAACAGCACCGCACCGATTTCGGCGCATCCCAACGGCAACCCCAGGTGACCGGATGAGCAGGCATGGACGGCATCCATGGCGAGCCCGCGGGCTTCGTTCGCGGCGCGGGAAAGAGCGTTGGTATCGAGTGGCATAAAGAAAGCCGGCAAGACTAGGAGCCGATTTCTTCAAGTCAAGGCGACAGCCCGTCGCGTCCGATTGAAGCCGCGGAATGGCGTTGCGGTACAAGAAACCGGCGCAGTTCTGCGAAGACCTGCGCCGGTTTGAAACTAACGTGTAACTCGCCTTTAGCGGATGAATACCCGACCTGCCAGCGGATCGGTGATCCGGCGAGCGACGAGCGCTCCATCGATCAGACCGCCGTCCAGCACAGGTTCCTGGAGGATGTCACCATTGGCATCGCGGTAAGGACCGCCTTCTTTATCGGCACCAACGATGCCGGGAGTGAAGTTGGCTCCGGTGCCCGAGCCGATCTTCAGGCCGCTGGCAATCTGGATGGCTGCGATGCGGTTTACATCGCCGGCTACCGCCGACATCAAGTTACGGGCGCTCAGTCCGGTCAGGCTGCCGTTCACTGCGAACGTGGCAGGGAGGCTATCGAAGACGCCGGGGCTTACCTCGACGGTCTTAATCCTACCCGCAGCGCCCACGATGATTCCGACATTGCCCAAATCATCGTTGAGAAGCGGCGGAGGGTTGAGCAGAACCTCCTCTGGGGCGATGCGCAGTGCTTCCCGGACAAACTCCGCGATGGAGCGATCAAGCTGACCATCTCCGTCAGTGTCGTTGTATGCCAGGATCGGCACGTCAAAGGCGATGTTGCCGATGTTACCGGCTACGGTGGTATTGATGATGGATCCACCCTTGCCGACGAACGATTTCGGGTCCGCGACGGTGCCGTAGTTGACGGTGCTTCCACCATTGCCCGCGATGAGATCGACCCGGACTGCAATGCCGGTCTCCTGGGTGAAGCCGGTGATGTTGCCGCCGTTGCCACCGATCCCGATCCTGCCGCCGAAAGCCTTCTGGGCTTGGTTGGGTGCGGGATCAAGAGGGTTGGGAATGAAGGCGTGGGCGTCGCCGCCTGCACCTGCGATGACCAACACCTTGCCCTCCACGGTGCCACCAGCGTTCACCGAATTGCCGGTAACGGAACCCCCGGTGCCGCCAGCGCTCAGACCCCGGCCACCCGCACCACCGACGACCGCAACGGCGCCGGTGGAAGATGAAACCTGCAGGGTCGAGATGGAACCGCCGGCGCCGCCTTTGGAACCGGCGCTTTGGCCGCCTTCTCCGGCGATGAAGCGATTGAATCCGTATCCAGTCACAGAGGTGCCCAACCCGGTTGAAGGGCTGGTGATTCCACTGAGATCACCACCTGCTCCGCCGACTCCCGATACCCCTGCACCGCCGTTGCCCGCGATAAAGGTCAGGATTGTCGGGTTGTCAGCCTGCGAGGGAGTGTTGGTGAACTTCGTGATCGAACCACCAGCACCGCCGATCACTCCGAGCCCGCCGTCACCGGCGCGCACTGCGATCTCGCCAGCCAGTTTATTGATGCCATTCAGAGGCCCGCTGTTGATTACTGAGCCGCCGCGCCCACCTGGGCCAGCCACAGCCGTCCCGCCGTCACCGGCGTTGATGATGTACTCTCCACCGGTTGAGCCAAAGAATCCGATGAACCGCGGTGCGAAGTTGGTCACGTTTCCTCCGTCCCCACCTCTCTTCACACCCTGGCCGCCGACGCCGGTCTCCAAGGTGATGAACGCGTATTCGCTGTCGAAGAAGTTCTGCTGGCCGTTGCCGATGATCGAGCCGCCATTGCCGCCGGTCGCGCCGCGGCCGCCGTTCCCGGCATTGAAGAACTGACCGCTCTGGATCGAGTTATTGGTGAGACTTCCGCCCGCTCCTCCGGAACCTGACACGCCGAACCCGCCATCGCCGCCGACGAGCATTGCACGGGTATGGAACGTGCCATCATGGTCGGCCGCATATCGCATCGAGACGCCGGTTACATTGCCGCCGTTACCGCCGGTCGAGAAACCATTGCCACCCTGACCTGCAGTGAAAATGATGAGGCCCCGGTATGAGTCGTTGTCGGGGAGGGTAATGCTGACTGCTCCGACGAGGTCGGCTGAAATGACACCCTGCGGAGTTGCGGTTGCGGTGAGCTTCAAGCCCCCGCCGATAAACCCACCAGTTCCTCCTTTGCCGACCAGCGCGTCGCCGCCAGAACCAGCGGTGATCCTTATGCCGTTCTCCGACAGTGGTATGGGTAGCCCTGGGAGCTCCGGGAAATCCACACCAAGCCGACGCCCCTCGTCCAGAATAGGCTGTATCCCACCGACCAGCGTCTTCAGCCCGGTTCCCGCTGGAAGTTGGGTGCGATCAGCCACCGTGGGAATGACGGTGTCAAAGGCGATGATCGACCTGATCTGGTCGCCAGCAAAACGACTCGCAAATGTCGAGGGAGATGCAGCTCCCTGATTGTTCGGTGAGCCGCCTTCGAAGGCGAGTTCATGCACAACGATCACATTGCCGTTGTACCCGTACTGTAAGATGGCGACCTCGTCATAGTCACCGTCCTCGTTTTTGTCGGTCACGCGAATCCCAACCAGGTCGGTCTGTAGGCCGAAGCCGCCGTTGTTTTGGTCGCCACGGTCTCCGAAAAAGATGCCGGAGTTCTGCGACTCTTCATTTACGGCCGGCGTCGCCGGATCGTCCCTAACCTGGTTAGTCGTGACCGTAAAGCCACCGTCTCCATCGCCGGCCATGCCGATAATGAATCCCTGTGGACTTTCCGTAAGAATGGCCAGATCCGCAATCCCGTCGGGGATGTAATCAGGCAGGTTCGTAATGGGATCAATTCCGGTATAATCGAGGATCGTGAAGTCGCGAGCCGTCGCGGCTTGTAACGAGATGTTCGGGTTCTGACCCTGGGGCAAGTTGCGGTTCGTGTCCACCTGACCAAGAAGTGAGAACCCGACCGGCACGGCGCCGTCTAGAAACTCGTAAACCTCCATCGCACTCTGGTCATTGTAGGTGATGCTTTGGTTCACCAGGACGACCACATCATGGTCTGCCGTTTCGCTGAGCCGGGTCGCTTCGATCAAGACATCCCCCGTGCCGCCTCCCAAGCGGGTGAAAGGCCGGGTCGGTGCAGCGTCCAGACCGAAATCGGCGTAGAACTGTCCCGTCGGTTTGCCGTTCTCGACATCGGCTACCATCACCATGAGGACCTGGGTCAATGTGGCATCGAAGCGGTAGAAGGTTCCAACCAAGGCGATATCGGTGAACCCGTCTCCATTGAAGTCCCCCGCAGCCAGATCGGAGATGTTTACTGCCGCTCGACGGAGGGCATCCCGCCCGACGGCATCCGTGAACAATGAAGGCACAACGCTCTGGCGATTGGATTCGAACCCGATGAAATCATTGGTCCCGTTGCTGTTCAGATCTTCCGTCGCGGATAATTTGCCATCGTCATTCAGGTCTTCGGACTGCGAGAGGAAGACACTCACTCCGGCAAATGAACCATCGGTACTGGAGGCAGCAGCGATATCCTGATTGCCGTCTCCGTTGAAATCACCAATGACCAATCCTTCCGCATTGGAAGGACCGTCGAGATAAACCCGCTTGTAGATAACGTTACCGAACTCATCCACACCCCACGCGAAAGGATCAGTCGCCACGGCCGCCGGATTTCCGAAGACCACCACCAGCTGACTCGGATTATTCGTCGTATAGATAAAATCGCCGGCGCCGTCCTTGTTGAAATCCACAGGGATATGCGTGCCGATGCTATCGCTCGCGAGTTCTCCCATCTTGTTGTTGGGGTCGGTCGCCAAGCCGATCATGTTTACACCCGCCGGCACGGCCCCTTCCGGGGTGGTGATGATCGCATTGCTCAGATCTGCGCCATTTCCACCGACACTGAAGCCATTGCCGCCGTTGCCGAGAACGACATTTAGGCCAGCGAAAAGATTCAGCCTCCCGAAAGTGGCATTACCACCCGCTCCACCGGCACCGGTAGTCCCCTGGCCACCGTCACCAGTCTGGATCAGGACGCGGCTCGTGAATGAACCAAAGTCCGCGAAGTTGATGATCGCTCCACCATCTCCGCCCGTCGGACCAGTGCCACCATCGCCGGCGATCACGCGATAGCCGCCAGCTCGGTCGCCATTGAGTTGGACGTCCTGGATATTTCCACCGCGCGCTCCAACCCCACCATTGCCGGCCTCAATGGAGTTGATGTCAAAGGTTGCCGTCGGATTTGCGGCGCGAACCCCGACGATGTCGCCGCCAATCTGACCGACCGCGGGCAGGAACGTGTTGATCCGGCCCTGAATGTCATTCCCGGAGGAAATCCCGAAGCTGAAGTACTGCCCCGAAGCCGCGGTGCCCGTCTTGATGGAGCCAATCGAAGGCTGGAAGTCAAAAAACAGGTCTGGATTCGTGTATTCGGGGGTGAACAGGTCCGACTGAAGCTGCTTTCCGGCAGTATCGATGATCAATCCACCGTCCACCACGCCGAAGCTTTTTCCAGCGAGCACGTTCCCGAAGATGGAATAGCTGCTGAGGACAAGGCGCTGCTCGATGTAGGTGTCATCGACCTCACCGTCCGCATTCGTGTCCGTCAGTGGATTGATCCGGAAGTCGTCCTTGCGGACTGATCGGAGTTCGATTCCCTCAATGGACGAGTTCAGCAACACGCGGCCGTCGCCCTTCAGGTTTGGATCGTCGTTGAGAGGATTATTGTCCGAATCACTGAGGGTCGTATTGGACCGCAGGTTTGTGACAATATCTCCATGGATGTCCACGAAGCTGATCAGGCGGAGGCCATCGCCAGCCGCGATGCCGGTGATCTCATTGAAGTCGATCGCCGAGTTGCCATTGAGATCGGTCGTGAAGACCAGCGCCTGCCCTTTCTCCACATAGAGGAGATAGTTACCCGAACCAGCACCGTTGCCGGTCGTGAGACCTTCGCCGGCGGAGAGGAGTAGCGGAGTCCCAACTGCGCCCTGCTTGAAGCCAACTTCATTGAGTGGCGCCAGGGTGGCGGGAGCAATGCGTTGCTCCAGCACTTCGAGGCTGTTCTTTGCGAGTTGTTTAAGAAACATACGAGGGAGGATTAAAGCTTGTTGTTGTGGTCGAAGAAGACGCCGGCGACGAGTTTCGCCTCGGGCGTGAAGTTAACAGTGGTCTGGTCAAAAACCTTCGCCATGACCAAGCCGTCGATCGGACGATCACCCGGGTTGAACGTGTTGTTGGCATCGACATCGATGTACTTGAACACCGGCGAGTTGATCTCATTCGGATCGGCAATCGCCCCAACGATGTTGGCGATTGCATATTCACCCGGGGTAAAGGTCTGCCTGGAAACGAAGCTGAGCGTCTGCACCTCACGGCTGGCGGCCGTGCCATTGGACGTGGTGGCGTTCGCCAGAGGGATATACTCACTGCCCGCAAGCAGGTCCTGATCGCCCGGCTCGTTGAAGGTCACGATGTAGCTGCTGCTTCCTGCAGGGCCATCCACGACGGTCACACCCCCGGGAACGACTGCATCCAGGGCCGTGTCCACTTCGGCTGCGGTGGCGTTTTCGTTCAGGCGGGGCGTCGTCCCGTCTTCACCGGTCAGAGTGAAATCGCCTACTCCCAGCACGTCCACGATCTGAGTCTCCTGAACGTTCGCAGTGCCGAAGATCGTCTCACGCACTCCGTTCTGCAGGAACCTCACCGTATAACCAGTGACCTCGTCGCCCGTGACTGTCACGCCACCCGCTTCAATAATCCGTGGCAGGTTGTTGAGTTCGGTCTGCACATCGGCGGCTGAGGCGTTAAAAGGAATGTCGCCTGTGTAGTTCGGTTGCTCGTCTGGACCGAACCTCAGCTGGTAGGTGCCGTTCGTGAAGGGCTTGTAGTATTGCTCCTCACTCGTGACGGTGCTGCCCGGAACCGTTTCCGTGGTCATGAAGTCTTTCCCTCCGGACGATTCTTCCGTGACGAAAACAGGGACGTTCTCCTCACCGCTAAACTGCTGAATGTCACCGGTCTCGCGATTCACGATCTGGTAGGAAGCGGTCTGAGTCCGCGTCACGTCCACATCCGGCACGGCGGGATCCGGGTTGTCGGTATCGTTGATCTCTTGCTCGACCTCGTTCGGCGTTGCATCGCCCGGGAGCAACGAGGTGGTAAACACCCCAGGGTCACCGTAGGTCACTGTAAAGGGACTTGGACTCGAAGTGGTCAGCCGATTTAACCCATTCAGAGTGATGTTCTTGACGATCTCCGCGTACTGAGGCGCTGCGGCGCGTCCGGCAACGATCACTGCAATCGAATCAGCGGAAATATTGGTCACGCTGCCGGCGATGGATGGTTTGCCAGGAGAGCTTGCACCAGCAGCACCCGCAAAGAGGCCGCCCATGGTTTCATAGCCGTAGTTTTGGCCGCTACGGAATCCGAAATCTGCACTGAGGATAGCGTCAGTGAAGGCGTCGAGCCCACCAATGATCCGGGCGTTGTCGATGGAGCCGCCTGCGCCTCCCTTGCCGAGTGCCGCATCACCTCCGTCGCCCGCCGCAACGCTGCGGACAATGGCTTGCGGATCGAGATTGGTGAAAGCGAGATTCTTCACGTCCCCGCCTTTTGCTGCACTCTTCCCGGAAGCCGTATCGCCGCCGTGTCCGGCTTCAACGACGATGATTGAGCGGTTGTCGCTGATCTGATCATCGCCCACACCAGTGATGTTCACGTTGGTGATTGAGCCACCGAGTGCGCTCTTCAATGGGCTGCCACCACCGTCGCCAGCCAGAATACGGGTGAACTTATTCTCGCCGGAACTCGCATTGCCATCCACTCGGTCGATCGAGCCGCCTTTGCCTACGGTCTTCGCCACACCGGATCCATCGCCCGCTTGAATTAGAATATCACCGGAAGGAGTTGGGCTGAGGCTGTCCGCGGTACTGCCGAATGCGAGACCAAGGATATTACCGCCCGCACCGCCGCCGCTGCCATCACCCCCCGTAACCCTCAGAGCGATGTTTGCCCGCATTGCCGAAAGCTGCGCTCCACCACCGCCGAGGACGCTGCCGCCTGCTGCTGCCTTACCCCCGATCTCGCCTGCATCACCCGCCGCCATCACGCCTTCGCCGTCCCGGGCAAAAGCACCAGTGGAAGTGATCGATCCACCGCGGCCCGCGGCTTTCAGGGCCGTTCCGTTCCCTCCATCACCAGCCGTGACCCTGGCGTCGCCATCGACATTGATGTTCACCGTCCTGATATCGCCACCTGCGCCACCGCCACCTTTCCCTGCACCGGCCCCGCCGAAGCCGGCCGTGATCGTGCCATCCACCGACAGGCCTTGAAACTGCCCATCTGCGGTGAAGTTCACTGCACTGATGATCCCACCCGCGCCGCCGTTTCCCTGAATGACCGCATTGCCGCCGATGCCGCTGGTCGCGAGGATCGTCAGATCCTGTCCAAAAAATGTGAGTCTGCTGAGGTCACCGGCCTTGCCGCCACCCGAATCGCCATCTCCCCCGTTCCCGGTGCGGATCGAAAGCCCACCCGACAGCTGAAAGCCGGTGTCCACGTCCGTGATGGAGATGTCGCTGACCGAACCGCCCAGTCCGCCCTTCCCCTTCACTCCGATCCCGCCGTTTGCTCCGGTGCCCCCGTTGATCGTCAGCTCGGACAAGTCGCTGCTCAAGACGCGCACGGCCGAAACGTTTCCGCCAATTCCGCCATTCCCGTTATCGCCCTTGCCGCCGCTTCCAGCAGAGATGCGGAGGGTATGCGCGAGAATGTTATCACTTTGAAGCAGGTCGAGTTTGCTCAAAGCGCCGCCTTTACCGCCTTGCTTACCTTCAGAGCCATTGCCGGCAAACACTTCAGCGTTGAATCCAAGTAGCGTCACGCTGGTCACCGAACCTCCCGCGGCTCCATTGGAATTGGGATTCCCCAAGCCACCATTGCCAGCGCGCACCAGGATATCTGAGTCGAAGGCAACCGCTTCAAGATTCTGCTGATTGCGGACATCGACGAGTGAGACGGAGCCGCCCGCACCAGCCGCACCGCCGGTGTTCTCAACGGCCGCTCCACCGTTCCCTGCCCTCACCACCAGTTCAGTAACGAGAGGATCTGCACTGTCAGGTGTGACCGCGCGGATCTTCACGTTGGTTAGAGCGCCACCCACGCCACCCACCTTGCCATCTCCACCTTTGCCCGATGCTACTTCAACGTTGTCGAAGAGGAACGGTCCGGATGGGATCGCCACATTCGCACTGAGATCGAAGCCGACGAAAACGTTCGTGGCTTTTCCGCCGGCACCACCCTTGCCGCCAAGAGCAGCGACGCCTCCATCACCGGCTAGAATCTGGATCGTGTCATTGGCCGTGGGATCAGTAAAACCGGAGACGTAGACTTTGGTCACATCGCCACCGAGGCCACCGGTCGGCTTCCCGGCGACTCCATTGCCACCGGAGCCCGCTTTAATGATCATCCCGTCGGAATCCTGGAGCACCTGGAGCTGGGAAATCACGCCACCTTTGCCGCCCGCGCCGCCCCCGCCTGCCTCGATCAAGCCCACACTGCCGACCCGGACGTTGGTGATTGAACCGCCGGCTTCTCCACTGGCGGGAGCAATATTCAACGTGCCCTCGCCACCGAGTGCGCCCGTGAAAAGGTCAAAGCTGCGGCCATTCGCTGCCTTGCCAGTGAGGATCTCCTGAACGTTGCCCTGCACCGTCAGTTTGGTGATCGCCCCGCCCGAGTAGATCCCACCGTTCACGCTGCCACCAATCGTTAAGTCACCAATCGTCTGCTTGGGGCCGTTCAGGCCACCGATGTCCGTCGTTGGATTGAGATCGAGTCCGCCGGTCTGGTCGTTGTAGATCGTCAGGATATCGCCATCCACGGGGGCAGAGATCTGCGCCTTTACTTTCGTTCCGAGAGCGATGCCTTTGAGTTCGCCGGGCTCCGATTCGTTAAGCTGTCCGCCATCAACGAAAAAGGCCACGACAGTGCCCGAGGTGACGTTGATCAACGACTGGTATCCGTTCCCGGGGAAGAACTGAAACAGCGTATCTCCGGCCTCAAGCTTAAGGTAGTAGGTATTGTTAGCCCCACCATCGACCGCTTGGGAGATTGGATCACTGCCGCCAAGCGTCTTCACGAACTGCGGAGCGCTGGGGTCCAGCGCCGGGCCGGCTTCCACATACTCCGTATCCAGAGTGGTCTCACCAGCACCGAACGCCCCGACGAACACGTTTGCGGGAGCGATACGAGCTTCGAGAGGTTCGATCGCGCGGGAAGATGGAGACAATTTCATGAGATTGATGACGTGGGGAGAGGGCGCTGGCGGGAGAGTGGCGAAATAATTATCACCGTTTAGTTGACCTGCAACAGGAAAGAAAAAAGTTTTATTGAACCAGGCTCGGCGGGGGCGCGCATTGCCGCACCAGCTCGAGCCAAGTCTGGGGGAGATTAGCCGCCACGAGGGCGACAAAGGTGCAAGAGAGTCGCGGAATGTCGAAGCATTTCAAGCAGCTGAGTACGATTTCCCAAGGTCGCTTCAAACGATGTCAGGCGGGGAAACCGCTATTTTTAAGATTCGCGTCGGGTGGGGTTGGCCACGCCGCACACCGGGCAAGGTAGTTTAGCTCGCGATCTGCGGCTGCTGCTGCTGCTTCAGACGCTTGGCAACGTCGAGCTCGATCACACCGTATTTTGCCTCAAAGTTCTGGATCGTAGCCGTCAAATGCAGGCAAAGTCGTTTCGCGGCGTCGTGAGAAAGGATCACGCGCTGGTCGAGCTTCAACGGCTCATCCAGGATCTGGCCAAAAAAGTTTGGATTCATTCCGAAGTCAATAATCACCTCATTGGGAGTCTGCGCGATCCGGCAGACGTTTGCGTAGGAGGCCTTCAGTGCGCTTGCGTCGATCGAAGGAGTAGCGGGATTGGTGGGTTTGATTTCGTCGGCCATAGGGGCCGCAGAGGTACTGAACCGGTTATGGGCTCGCAACCATTTCTTTTCCCAGGAGGCGCCCGGGCGCTTACTCCTCCGCGTGGAAACGACCGGCGCCATGCTCTTGCGCAAAACCAAGCTGACCGAAACGAGCCTGATTATCACCTGGTTTACTGTTTCGAACGGACTCATCAAGACCGTGGCGAAGGGTGCCCGTCAGCCGAAGAGCCGCTTCGCGGGCCAGCTCGACCTTTTCTTCGAAGCCGAAATCCAATTTGCCCGCAGTCGGCGGAGCGAACTTCACATTTTGCGGGAGGTGACGCTGCGAAATGCCCACGAGGGTCTTCGGCACGACTATGAGCGTGTGGCGCTCGCGTCGTATTTTGTGGAGCTCACGGAGTTGGTTACAGAAACCGACCATCCCGCTCCCGAACTCTACGACCTTCTGCGAAGAGCCTTTTCGCACCTTGCGACCCGCCCCGCTTCCTTACGCGCTCTTCTACACTTTGAAGCAGAACTCACCCGCATCTTGGGAATTCAGGGGCAACCCGGCGCGACCCCGGCAGTAGCCATCGGTCGCGTTTATCATCATCTCCCAGCGGTGCGACGCGAGCTAATGAAGCGGCTGCAGGGAACTGCGACGCGAGAGGCGAGGGGGGGACCCGAGTCTTGACGAGGCCCCGCCGGCCCGTGAGCCTCGGCCAATGCTTCCACTTGCTGGACCTGAATTTCCGACCTCCGCAGATGCTCTGAAGATCGCCATCGAAGGGGGCTTGCGACGTTTCGGGGTGGCACCGCACGAGGTGCAGGTGGGAGGTATGTATCCGGCTTTGGATTCCGTCCGAATCGACCTTACGGGAATGCAAGCCAGTCGGACACAGCGAGCCCCAGTGGCCGCGGAAAAAGCGAGCGGCGAGCTTCTCATCGCAAAGATGGAAATCGTCGCCGCGCCTGCATATTTCGAGGACGCTCCGTTGGAACTCGCCATTCGAGCGGATCACGCCCGCTTCAGCTACGCTCGCGACGCAGAACGCCAGCCCCTGCTGACGTTGAGCGGGGCAGCGGCCGGGAGCGTTCTCATCGAGGCCAAACGCGTCGCGTTGGAAGAGCTCCTGCATACAGTAGCCAAAGAAACGGCCGGCAAACAGGGCGTGGAGATCAAGCGAACCCATCTCGAGCTAACCTCCCGTGGCCCTCGGTTGCTCTCCTTCCGCGCGGAGGTCACAGCCAAGATGTTCATTGTGAGCGCCGCAATCACCGTCAGTGGACAGATCGCCATCGACGATCAACTCACCGGGCGACTCTCCGACCTTCGATTCACCGGGGACGGCATGATCGCGAATGTGGCCGGCGGATACATCCGACCGCTTCTCGCGCAATTCGAAGGACGGACCGTGCCACTCCTCGCTTTTTCCCTCGGCGACTTGCGGCTGCGCGACCTGCAGATCAGCGGCGGCGAATCACTTCGCGTCAGCGCGGAATTCGGTGAGACAACACCCAAGCTGGCGGCGACGGCCGCGTTGTAGCTATTTTGCCGCGCTCGCGGTGGTGGACTTCGCACCGCCACGCTGGAGATCGATCAGATCGTTGAGGATGTTGTAAGTCTCCGCTTTGAGCGGGTCCACACCTGGAAGCTTCGCGGCGAGTTCGTCCTCTCCTTCATCGTCTGTCTCCAGACCGCTGCTGTTCGCGTCGGCAGTCGCAGTACCCGGTTTGCCTTCCACGGCCAACTGAAGCTCCGGCTTGGAAAGATTCTCGAGAGTCAGCGAGAAGACCTTCTGCTCGGGGAGTTTGGCCTGCGCTCGTTCGGCGATCCGGCGCTCCTTGCGCGCCTTGTCTTCCTCCAGTTCCGCGCGGCGCGCCTTCTCATTGAGCGAAATCCGGTTCTCCGCGAGACGCTCCTTCACACGCGCCAGGTCTTCGCTGATGTAGCCAAACTCCGCATCGGCGGCCACCCGAACTGCGGAGCGGGCCTTCAGTTCCGCTTTGAACAACGCTTTGTCCAATTTCTCGTGAGCCACAGCCTCGACGGTGTCGTAAGGCAGCGGTCCTTTCAGCGATGCCTCGCCAATCTCGGGATGATCGTAAGGTGACGGCAGTTTCACGTCGCTCTCGACGCCCCGCAACTGAGTGCTGCCTCCAGCGACCCGATAGAACTTCTGGATGGTCAGCTTCAACGCACCCGCTCGGTTGTTCCCGCTGCCGAGAAACGGCATGATCCTGCCGATTTCCAGCATCGTCTGCACGGTGCCTTTGCCGAATGTGTTCTGGTCTCCCACCACCACGGCGCGGTTGTAGTCCTGCATTGCTGCGGCAAAAATTTCGCTCGCCGATGCGCTTAAGCGGTTGCAGAGCACCACCAGCGGACCGTCCCAAGCGATCGAGGCGTCGCGATCTTTGGAAACGTGCGGATCGCCGTTGCTATCGACGGCTTGGACGACCGGGCCTTTTTTGATGAACAGGCCGGTGAGATTCACCGCTTCTTCCAAGGAACCACCACCGTTGCGACGCAAGTCCATCACCAAGCCGGAGACGTTCTCCTGTTTCAAACGATTAATCAGCGCGAGAACATCTTTGGTCGTGCTCTTCGCATTGGCGGCGCCGCTGTGCGCCATGTCGGCATAAAACGAAGGCAGAACAATCCAGCCGAGGCGCTGAATGGACCCGTCAGGAGCCGCGCGCTCGATGATTTCCGCTTTCGCTTCCTGCTCCTTCAGCTTGATCTCGTCCCGTTTGATCTCGATGACTTTGCGTTCGGAGGGATCAGTCGCGGTTTGCGGGATCACCTGGAGCCGAACGGTGGTGTCCTTTTTGCCGCGGATCATCTCAACGACCTTGTCGAGTTTCATATCGACCGTATCGACGAACTCCTTGTCGCCCTGGCCAACCGCCGTCACTCGGTCGCCCACCTTCAAGCGCCCGTCTTTCGAAGCAGGCCCGCCGATCACGAGTTCTTTAATCTTCGCGTAGCCTTCTTCGCTTTGCAGCACAGCTCCGATGCCGACCAGCGACAGGCGCATGTTGATCTCGAAGTTCTCGAGTTCCGAGCGGCTCATGTACTCGGAGTGCGGGTCATAGACCTGCGTCAAGGTGGTGAGGAAGCCCTTGATCATGTCCTCTTCCGTAACTTCCCGGAGATTACGGAGCATCTGATCGTAACGCTTTGTGATGCGCTTCACCGGCTCCTTTTCGAGCTTGTTGAGAGTCTCCTGCAGAACCTCACCCTCGACGCGATCACGCCAGAGTTGGTCTGCCTCAGCCTCGTCTTTCGGCGGCGCCGCCTTCTGTCGGTTGATCTCCACCATCTTGTCGCTGGTGAACTCAAACTTCTGCTGGAGCAGCTCTTTGACCTTCGCTGTACGATCTTCAACCCGCTGTTTGTAGAGTTTGAAAATCGTGAACGCCGGCGCCGGATTCCCGAGAAGGATGTCGTCATCCAGCGAGTCACCGTATTTCGCCGTCAACTGATCGACGTCCTTTTGCGTGAAATAGAGCCGGTTGTAATCGAGCGCTTCGAGGTAGTTCTTCAGCAGTTGCTGAGAGACTTTGTTGTCGAGCTTGCGCCGGCTGTAATGCGCTCGCTCGAGCAAGCGCCCCACAGATATCTCGATCTGCCCGGGGTCGGGCTCTTCAGCCGCCTGGCTGGGGAAGGTGCAGGTCGAAAGGAGCGCGAGTGAGAGGCAGGAGAAACGCAGCAGTTTCATCGAGGTGGTGAGGGTCTTTTGGGGCGAAAGGTGGGTCACACTGGCAGAAAGGTTTGAAAGAGCAAACCGCGCGTGCGGTTCTTTATCAGAGACGTTCATATGAATTCGCATGCTGGTCGGAAACGGTTGCCAAAGGAGATGCGAGGCCCACAGAAAAGAACCTGAGCGATCACGCCTGACGTTGCGTTCTGTGCCTGACCGCTCCTCGCTCCGCACCGTTCAATCCTTGCCCACTCATGCAGATCGAAACCTTCACCGGCGGCATCTTCGACACGAACAGCTTCTTCCTACCGGAATCCGGCATTCTCATCGATGCGCCCCAAGACGCTGCCGCCTGGCTGACTCGCGAGGGACACCGGGTCAAAACACTCCTCCTCACCCACGGGCATATCGATCACGTTTGGGACGCGGCAGCGATCCAACGCATCCATGGTTGCCGCGTCGCCTACCACGCCGACACGGAGCCGATGGTCACGCAGGCGGATTTCTTTCGGAACTACGGATTCGCGTGGGACGTGGAGCCGATCACACCCGATTGGCTGCTCACAGAGACCCCGTCGCAGCTCGTTGAAGGCGTCCATTTTCAGGTGCTGCTCGTCCCGGGTCACTGCGACGGCAGCCTCTGCTTTTTCGAAGCTGTCGAACGGGTCCTCTTCGGCGGCGATGTGCTCTTTGCCGGCGGCGTGGGCCGTTGGGATTTGCCCGGTGGCGATCGCGATCTGCTCTTCAGCGGCATCAAGTCGAAGGTCTTCCCGCTCGGGGACGATGTGACGGTGCTGCCAGGTCATGGCCCTGCCACGAAGATCGGCATCGAACGCAGCACGAATCCGTATCTCGCCTGAAGCGGGCGGCCCCGCTACATCCGCTCCGGCGCTTCGATCCCGAGCAATCCCAAGCCGCGCTGGAGCACGCGCCCCGTCACTTCACACAGTGCGAGCCGATTTGCGCGCGTGGCGCCTTCCGCTTTGAGCACCGGACACGCTTCGTAAAAGCTGTGAAAGGTGTTCGCGAGTTCGAACAGATAGTTCGCAAGGACATTTGGCCGGTAGTCGTCGAGCACCTGCGGCAGGACATCGCCGAAGTGGAATAGCTTTTTGGCCAGACCGAGTTCGGCAGCCTCGGTCAGTTCGATCCGAGCGGGTGTGGCGAATGGTTCGTCGAGCTTCCGAAAGATCGAGCGAATGCGCACGTAGCTGTATTGCAGGTAAGGCGCGGTGTTCCCCTGGAAGCTCAGCATCTTGTCCCACGAGAACACGTAGTCGCTCTGCCGATTCGGCAGCAGATCCGCGTATTTGACCGCGCCCAGGCCGACGATCCGCGCGATCTCTCGCCGCTCCTCCTCGGGCAGTTCCGGATTCTTTTCCGAGACCAACTTCAGCGCGCGTTCCTCGGCTTCGTCCAGCAGATCGGATAGCCGAATCGTTTCGCCAGTCCGGGTTTTGAACGGCTTCCCATCAGCGCCGAGGATTGAGCCGAACCAGACGTGCGCCAGTCGGACGCTCCCCGCCAGCTCCGGATGCCAGCGGCGAAACACCGCGAAGAGCTGCCGAAAGTGAAGCTGCTGCCGTCCGTCCGTGACATAGACGATCTCGTCCGGTGACCACGTCTTCATCCGATACTCCAGCGTCGCGAGGTCGGTCGTCGTGTAATTGGCCGCGCCGTCGCTTTTCTGCACCATCGCCGGATTGTCGCGCCAACCGTCCTGATCCTTGATCAGGAACGGATCGTCCTCCGGTTTGCCTGAACGATCGCTGAAGACGCACAACGCGCCTTCGCTCGCCGTTGCGATGTCACGTTCGCGCAGGCTGGCGATCACCGCGGCCAGCCACTCATTGTAAAAGCTCTCCCCGTGCGTGAAGTCGAAGCGCACGCCGAGTTGCCCATAAACGGAGTCGAACTGCGCCTGCGAAAGGCGGATCATCTCGCGCCAGATCCCGAGGTTCTCCGCGTCGCCAGATTGCAGCTTCAGCAGCTCCTCGCTCACCGCACGCCCCATCGGAGTCTCGCCGGGAGCACCCGCTTTTTCGTCCTGAATGGCGCCGTTGATCGTCTTGTAAACGCGCTCGAGTTCCGCGATCGGGTCACGCGCGAGCGCATCCTGATCGAGGATCGTTTTCCACCCGACGAGCAGCATGCCGAACTGCTTGCCCCAATCGCCAATGTGGTTGTCCCGCACCGTTCGGTGGCCGATGAACTCCGCGATCCGCGCCAGCGCATCGCCGAGGATCGTCGAGCGAATGTGACCGACGTGCATTGGCTTCGCGACGTTCGGTGAGCTGAAGTCCACGACGATCGTCTTTACCCGTTCCGGCCTTGGAACGCCGAGCCGCTCATCGCTCGCGAGTTCCGCAAAGCGCGCCGCAACCGCCTCCGGTCTGAGCCGCAGATTGATAAAACCCGCACCGGCGATCTCCGGCGTTTCGCACAAATCAGCGACGTCGAGCTTCCCGATGATCTGTTGCGCGAGCTGTCGCGGGTTTCCGCGGAGCGCTTTCGCGAGCACCATCGCCACGTTGGTCTGGTAGTCGCCGAAGCGGGAGTCCGACGCGGCGGAGACCTGCGGCTGCGCATCGGGCGCGAGATCGGCCACGGCGGCGCGCAGTCGCTGCGTGAGAAGAGACGAAATGGTCATGAGAACGGGTGCGGCGAGGCCGGCGAGTGGCCGGTTAACTCGCGCGGGAAAGGGCGGCTTACGCCTTCGCCGGATTGTTCTCGAAGATCGACAGGATTTCCTCCGCCGATACCGCCGTGCCGAGCCGTTCCCGCACCACCCGATCGTTCAAAAACTTCGCGATCGCCGCGAGCGTGCGGAGGTGCGTCTGAAATTGATCCTTCGGTACGACGAAGAGGACGATGAACTTCACCGGCGCATTATCGAGCGAATCGAACTCGATCCCGGTGCTCGAACGCCCGAATGCCGCGACGACTTTATCCACGCGATCCGAGGAGGCGTGCGGGATCGCGATGCCGAAGCCGATCCCGGTGCTCATCGTTTCCTCGCGCTGCCGCAGAGCCGAGAGCACCGTCTCGCGATCCGCCTCGCGCACCGATCCGTTCGCCACCAGCAGATCGACGAGTTCCACGATCGCCGACCAACGTTCCGTGGCCCTCATTTCCGGGAGGATCTGAGGGACCGAGAGTAGATTGCCGAGCGTCATGCGTGTTGCGTGGTCCTTCGGAGAAAAGTGGCGGCGAATGTAACAACCGGCGGTTGGGTGACAAGCGCCTTTTCCCCCTCCGGTTCGTGCCCGCCGCGCGATCGAATGAGAGTTGCCGCGCATTCGGGCATTCAGTTCACTGCCGCACCTTTCGGCTGTATATCACCCCATTCCCCGAGCCATGAAGATCCTCCTCGCCGGCAGCGAATTGACGCCTTTCGCACGCACCGGCGGTCTCGGCGATGTGCTCGACGCGCTGCCTGCGGCTCTCGCGGCCCGGGGGCACGAAGTCAGCCTGGTCGTGCCGTGCTATTCCGCTTTTCTGGAAGCGCCGGAGTTGAAGCCTCAGCCCACTGGCGTGCGGATCTCGATCGAGGTCGGTCACCATCGGCGAATCGCTGAGATTCTGGAATGCACGGCTGAATATGGGGTGCAGCTTTTCCTGGTGCGGTGCGATGAGCTGTTCGCGCGCTCTGGTCTGTATGGAAGTGAAGGCCGCGACTTTGAGGATAATGCGGAGCGCTTCATCTTCTTCTCCAAAGCCGTGGTGGAACTCGCGCGCCGGCTCCGCCCCGCGCCCGATATCGCGCACGTCCACGATTGGCAGACTGCCCTCGTGCCGGTGCTCGTTGCCGCGCAGCGGCTGCCGTTTCGAAGCGTGCTGACGATCCACAATCTGGCGTATCAAGGCAGCTTCTGGGCTCCCGATTTCGGACTGACCAACCTGCCGGGCAGCTACTTCTCGGCTCGCGGCGTTGAGTTCTACGGTCGGATGAATCTGCTCAAGGCAGGAATTCTTTACGCGTCACAGGTCACAACCGTCAGCGCGCGGTACGCGCAGGAGATCCAGACACCGGCGTTTGGTGCGGGTCTGGATGCCGTAATCCGCGAGCATGCAGAAAAGCTGCACGGCATTCTCAACGGCGCCGATTACCGCGTCTGGAATCCGGAAACCGACAAACTGCTGCCGAAGAAGTTCGGGCCATCTGCGATGAGCGGGAAGACGACCTCTCGGACGGCTCTACTGAAAAGCCTCGGTCTCGCTCCGAAACCGAGCGGTCCCATCTTCGCGTTGGTCACGCGTCTCGCGCAGCAGAAGGGCATCGATCTGCTCGTGCCGCTTCTCGATCGTCTGCTCGCCAACGATGTCCGCCTGGTCGTACTCGGCGAGGGCCAGACTTCTTACGAACGCGAGCTCGGCATCGCCAGCCGGCGGCATCCGGAGCGTTTTGCCTATCGCCGGAGCATGGATGAAAAGCTCGCCCACCTCATCTACGCCGGTGCCGATGTCTTCCTCATCCCGTCGCATTTTGAACCGTGCGGCTTGAGCGCGATGTATGCGCTCAAGTATGGCGCCGTCCCACTCGCCCACGCCACTGGTGGGCTTTACGAGATGATCCAGGATTACGATTCGGCGAGCGACACCGGCAATGGCGTGCTCTTCCATGATGACTCGCCCGAAGCACTCTGGGACGCCATGGTTCGCGTGCTCGGTTATTACGGCGCACCGGAGCAATGGGCGAAACTGCTCCAGCGCGGAATGGCCTGCGACTTTTCCTGGAGTCGCTCCGTGGAGCGTTATGAGGAAGTGTATGAACTCGCAGTGAAGTGACGCGTCGCGGTGACACAAACTTCCGTTGGCGCGCTTCCCCGCGTTGCGATAGCCTGCGCGCCCTTTTGCCACCGCCATGAACGAGCTGATCTACCTCGACAACAATGCGACCACGCGCGTGGACCCGGCAGTCCTCGAGGAGATGTTGCCGTATCTGACGGAGTTTTACGGAAATCCGTCCAGCGGCTATCGCTTTGGTCAAAAAGTCGGCAAAGCGCTCGAAACGGCGCGCGAGCGGGTCGCCGCGTTGCTCGGCTGTGAGCCGGGCGAGATCATCTTCACGAGTTGCGGCACGGAATCGACCAATGCAGCGATCAATTCCGCGTTGCAGATGGATCGCGACCGGCAGCACGTCGTCACGACGCGCGTTGAACACAGCGCCACGTTGAAACACTGCGAGACGCTCGCCAAACGTGGCCACGAGATCACCTGGCTCGGGGTTGATGAACGGGGTCAGCTCGATCTCGATGAGCTGGAAAAGTCCATTCGCGATGACACGGCGATCGTCACCGTGATGTGGGCGAACAACGAAACGGGCGTGCTATTTCCCATCGACGAAATCGCCGCCATCGTCCGCCGCAAAGGCGCGCTCTTTCATACGGACGCGGTCCAGGCGATCGGCAAGATCCCGCTTCGTCTGGCAGATGCGAAGATCAATTTCCTCTCGCTCTCCGGTCACAAGCTGCACTGCCCAAAAGGTGTCGCCGCGCTCTACGTCAATCGCCGGACCAAGTTCGCGCCCTACGTGATCGGCGGTGGCCAGGAAAGCGGCAAACGCGCCGGAACCGAGAACGCCGCCAGCATCGTAGCTCTCGGGAAAGCCTGCGAAATCGCCGGAGAGTATCTACCTCGGGAGGGGCGCGAGGTCCGCGCGTTGCGCGACCATTTTGAGAGCACCGTGCTGGCGCAGATCGAAGGCGCGCAGGTCAACGGCGACTCCGAGCATCGTCTGCCGAACACCTCGAATCTCTCCTTTGAAAGCGTCGATTCGGAGGGCGCCCTCATGCTGCTCGATCAACACGGCATCTGTTGCTCCAGCGGCTCCGCCTGCACCACCGGCAGCCTCCACGCCTCGCACGTGCTGAAAGCCATGGGCCTCAGCGAAGAACGCGCGCGAGCCAGTCTTCGCTTCTCGTTCAGCCGCTTCAACACGCGCAATGAAGTCGATCGCGCACTCGAGATTCTGCCAAAGGTCATCTCGAAGCTGCGCCGCCTCGCCGCTGCTTAGAACGGCGTTCCGCCGCCGGCGCGGCTCCGTCAGCGCTTCAGCTCGAAGTCTTTGAACTGAACCACCATCGGCGGTCCTTGGTGAATCTGCAGCGCGAGCACGCCTTCCTTCGCTCCGACCGTGGTCTCGTCGGTCACGTCCACCGTCGGTTTGCCGTTGATGAAGTGCTGCAGACGATTCCCTTTCGCCACGATTCGATACTCATTCCAATCCTCGTTCTTGATCGACGCCTGGATTTCGTCGGACTTGCCGACTTCACCGGTGACTTCGACCTTGAAGTCGGTTGACTTCGCATTCGCCGGATCTTTCTCCACCGGTTTGATCGTCGTCTTCTCGCCGCGCTTGGCGAGAATCCCGCGCCCACGCTCCTCGTAAAGGATCCCGCTGTAAGTCTTCCCGGCTTCAAAGTCAGCCTGATACCCGCTGATGATCGGCCCCATTTCGCCGGGTTTTTCCACCTTGGACCGATACTGAATGCCGCTGTTGCCCTTCTCGATTCGGTATTTCACCGTCAGGTCGAAATCGCCAACCGTGCCGCCCTTCCACACCAAAAACGTGTTGTGCTTGAGCGGCTTCTCCGCGGTGGTCACGCCGGTGATGGTGCCGTCCTTTACGCTCCAAAGCTCCGAATTCCCCTCCCAACCGGTGAGGTCTTTGCCGTTGAAAAGCGTGGTATCGGCGGCTTGGGCGAGAACAGCCGAAATCAGGAGAGCGAAGAGAGCGGTGAGTCGTTTCATGGAGGGAGGAAGATGTGCGGGAATGCACGCACTGGCTTATCGGGTACCCCGCGCGATGCAAGAACCGGAAGCGAGCAAAACGGAGAGTTCGTTTGGAAGCCGGTCGTCTTTTGCGACTCAGCCTTTCTGAAAGCGCGGCTGAACGAAAGCGAGGTGTCCGCGAGCCTCCGGCAAGCGCTCGGGTAACAGCTTCGAAATTTAAAGGGAGACTTACGATCCGCCGGTAAATTCCGGGTCAGCATGGAAAACCGGGACTTCGACTGCTCGCGTATCATGATGCGGATGACTCGCTGTCTGCAGTGACGCTTTCGCATCAGGACTCCTATGCGGCCAAGCTGGCAAAACTTACGGCTGAAGGCGTCTTCGTCAGGGACATCCCGCTTCCGCTCTTCCCTTTCGATATTGAGCCCGGCGGGCAATGCGCTGAACCACCCCGCATAAGCGCTGCAGCTCAACCATTTGAGCCCGGCGTAAGTCTGCCTTGTAGGGAAGAATGGCGGTGAGGGAGGGATTTGAACCCTCGATACCCTTTTGGAGTATGCCGCTTTAGCAAAGCGGTGCTTTCGACCACTCAGCCACCTCACCTGAGCAGGGCCGCAGTAAAGGCGAGGATCGCCGGAGCGTCAAAAAGAAAAGCTCCGTCACGGGGCGCAGCTCTGAAGGAAATGCGGCGCGAACCAACGCCGCATTGCCGTGAGATCCGTGGCTCTGGGAGTTTGACAGCCCGGAGCGGCTCGCTAGCCTCCGCCGCTCCATGAAGAAGGTTATTTCCAGTGCCGAAGCTCCTGTTGCGGTGGGCCCTTACTCGCAAGCGATCGCGGTGGGGAACCTCCTGTTTTGTGCTGGGCAAATCCCGCTCGACCCACAAACCAACGAACTCGTGGAGGGCGACGTCACCTCCCAGACGGAGCGAGTCTGCCAGAACATTTCGGCGGTGTTGAAGGCGAACGGGATGACCTTCGCGAACGTGGTGAAAACGACCGTCTTCCTCACGGATCTGGCGAACTTCGGCGCCATGAACACTGTGTATGCCCGTTACTTCACGGAGCCTTACCCGGCTCGCTCGACCATTCAGGTCGCGGGTCTCCCGCGTGGGTCGCAGGTCGAAATCGAAGTCACCGCTGCGGCGGACGCTGCGTGATGGATTCCGCCGCGTTGCTCGCACTCTTCCGGCAAACGAACGCTTTGCTGGAAGGTCACTTCGTACTGCGATCGGGTTTGCACTCGCGGCAGTTTTTTCAATGCGCGTTGCTGCTCCAGCATACGCAGATCGCTGCGCAGGTTTGTGCCGCGCTGGCGGACAAGGTGCGGGGGATCGAAGCGGAGCAGGTGATCTCGCCCGCATTGGGTGGAATCATCGTCGGCCAAGAAGTGGCGCGCGCGCTCGGCAAGCCGCACATCTTTGCCGAGAAAGAAGAGAACAAGCTCGTGCTGCGGCGTGGGTTTCGGATTCAACCGGGAAGCCGCTTCATCGTGGCTGAAGACGTGGTAACGCGCGGCGGGCGCGTTCAGGAAACGATCGACATCGTGCGGAAGCATGGCGCGGAAGTGGTCGCCGTGGCCGCGTTGGTGGATCGAAGCGGCGGCACCCTGCCAGCTTTTGGTTGCCCATTCGTCGCGCTGACTCAGCTCAACGCGGAGACTTTCCCGGCGGACCAAATCCCCGCCGATCTCGCCGGGATCCCTGCCGTCAAGCCGGGCTCGAAATAGGTCGCGCTTAGCCGCGCGCAAAGAGGCTCCGCACGGCTTTGCCGCGGCCGTCGTGCGTCACGTAGAACGGTCGTTCTTCGACCGTGTAAGCGAGCTTTGGAGAGATGCCGACCGCCTCGTAGATCGTGGCGTGAAGGTCCTCGATCACCACCGGATCGGTGATCGCCTTGCACGGCCGCTCATCGGCAGTTGTGCCGTGGACGTGCCCACGTTTGACTCCGCCGCCGAACATCAAAACGGATCCGGCTTCAGTGAAGTGCCGGTGCATCCCGTAATGCAGCGGCGCCTCGATACGATCGGGCACACGCGCCTGTTCGCGGACCTTTGAGCCCTCCCGTCCCTCGATCATCATGTCGCGGCTGAATTCACTCGCGAGCACGACCAGCGTGCGGTCGAGCAGGCCGCGCTCTTCCAGGTCCAGGACCAGTTGCGCAATCGGTGCATCGATCATCTTCTTCATGTTCACGAGCCGGGCGTGGCCATTCTCGTGCGTATCCCAATTCAGGAACGGAATGTATTCCGTCGTCACTTCGATGAAGCGCGCTCCCACTTCCGCAAGCCGTCGCGCGAGCAGACAGCCCAAGCCGAAACGACCGATTGTCCCGGCTTCGTAATCGCCATCGCGATTCTGTTTCGCGGTGTTCAGCTTCGATGGATCGAAACCCGCCGGCACATAGCGGGCGACGCTTTCCGCCGGCTCGAGCGAGAGGTCAAACGCCTTCCCGGCTGGTGAGCTGAGCAAGCGATGCGCGTTGTCCATGGATCGGACCAGCGACTCGCGCTGAAACGCGCTGCCGTGCTGCCCAATCGGACTGGCTTCGAGCAGACGTTTGTAAAAGCGATTACGGTCTTCAAAGCGACCGGGCGTCATGCCCTCGGGTGGTCGCACGGCGCGCGCGGCGTCGTGGGGGAAGGGGACGTTAAAAGGCCCCGCTTCGCTGCCGAGAAAACCAGCGGTGGTGAACGCCTTGAGTTCCTCGGCTTCTCCCAGATCGAACCGCTGGCCGATGTTGATGAACGGCGGAATCGCCGGGTCGCGCGCGCCGAGGGTGCGAGCGATCACCGCGCCAATGTGTGGGGCGGCCACAGACTGCGGCGGCACGTAGCCGGTGTGCCAATGGAACTGATGGCGCGAATGCAGGATGAATCCGAGATCGGCTGCGGTGCTCGTGCGGATGAGCGTGCCGCGATCCATCACTGCCGCGGTTTTTTCCAGTCCTTCGGAGAACTTCACGCCATCAATGGCGGTCGGGATGCTCGGAAAAGTGGAGAGGACGCGCTGCGGATCCATGCCCTTTTCGAAGGGAGCGTAGCGTTTGGGGTCGAAGGTCTCCGTGTGCGCCATACCGCCGGCCATCCAGAGCACGATCACGGTGTCCGCCGTCGGCGCGATTTTTTCGAGCTCGGCACCAAACGTCTGCGGTGCACGGGAAGCAAGCGCCGCGAGAGTTGCGGCCGAAGCCGTTTTCAAGAAATCGCGGCGGGTTGGGTGAACTGGGAGCATCGGTATGGCGGTTAGGCAACTAACTCATTAAGCGGGTAGATCTTCGGTTGAGGTAGCGCCTCACTCTTCTGGAGCCGATACGCTACCTCCGCACGGACGATGTCGCACAGCTCGGCATAAGTGGCCTCCTCCGCCTCGCCATGGCAGACGCCGCCAAAGTAGAGATCCGGGCAATAGCCGATATACGCTCCGTCTTCCTCAGACCAGCGCACGAAGCGGTGATATCGGTCAGCGGCTTTCATGAGGCTGTAATCTAGTTAACCCTCACCCATTCTGCACGTGCGCAATTGCTGCCTGCACCTGCTTCTCCTGATAGCGCTTTGCGTCACTCCCTTCGTTTCCGCTGACGGTGAGAGTTCCAGGGAATCGAGCATGCTTGAACTGACGATGGGACCCGGCCTGCCGATCCAGGGTGAAGCCGGCTCGTGATAAATCGGAGATCAGCTCCCGCACCTTCCGGGGCATCCTTTCAGTAGATCAGCTGGAACTCGGGATGATTGGCGATGATCCAAAGCAGGTCCGCCACCGCCTCAGGGGACGGTGACTGGCCAAGCAACTCGTGGGCAACGGCTCGCTCGGCTTCGTTCGGAGTCCGCGCAATGGAGTGCTGAAACACCCGGTTCACCCAAGCCTTGGAATCGCGTGCGACCTCGGGCGCTGCTTTAGCCGCTGCGCGCTGCAACCGCGAATCCAGCGTGGCGCCGTTGGTGAGCTCCAGGGCCTGCAGCGTTGTCGCCGTTTCGGCCCGCGCGGGAATGATCACCTCACGATTTGGCCGGTAGAGCGCGACCTGCAGCGGATCGGCTGCAAGCAACGCTGCGCGCACCCCGCCACCTTGCACCACGGTGCTGACCGCAGCGCTCAACTGAGAGCCGAGTTGCACCGGGAGGTTGGCGAAATCCTGACGGATGATCGGCTGCAAACCGGGACCTTCATCCACTGGCGCCACCCCGGCGGGGAGCGCCTTGGCGGCCGCCCAATCGCCGTCGTCAAAAGCCACCGCATTCCAGGCGCCTTCCGGATTGCGGCAGACGCGCCAACCTTCATCGGTCGTGACCTCGATTGGCTTCGCTTCCGGCATCTCGCAGCGCAGGTAAAAGGCGATGCCGCTCTGCGCATTGAGGTGGTTGGTGGACGCCGGATACTGCTTCCGCTCCGCGTCGTTCATCGATTTCTCGGTGTGGCTGGAAACGTCGATCGTGATCACGTTGTCCCCAGCGACCAGCAGCGGTTGCAGATTAAGGATCGCGATGCGGCCGTTGCGGAATCCATCGCGCTGGATCGACTTCGCCTCCCGGCCGTTCACCTGCACTTGGAAACTCTGACTCCCCAGGATCGTCGCATACGCATCCCGCGGCACGGTCGGCAGCGTTAGTTTCCGGCGGAACAGAACCTTGTGACGTTCACCCGGAGCTTGCTGAGTCGCGGCAGCGATGGTTGCGGCCGCGGCGAATTGGTCCTGAGCTTTCGTCATCGCTGCGCTCGCGCTTTCAATCGCTGCGCTCGCGGGCGCCAGCGAAGCAGGCTTGCCACTGAGCGCGTCGCTGGCTTTCTGCCGAGCTTCCGCAAGCTGCTTGGTGGCGGCATCCAGCTGCGCACGTGCCGCTCGGATGGCGCTTCGTTGGGCGCCGCGTTCGGGCGGTTCGTCCGTCCAGATCCACTGAGGCATGCGCAACCCGCGTCCGTATTCACCGGGATAAAAGTCGAACTCCAGCGACGCCGGCAGACGCGCCCAATCGCCGGTCAACGAGCTGATCGCATCACAGAACTGCTCGGCAGTGAGTCGCCGCGCAGTGGGTCCGCGGAAGACAAACGGAGCGGTTCCGTCTTTGGGCGCTTCGACCGTGGGCAGCTGGTAAGCGTGCGAGGTGCAAAGAATCTCGAGCGTCCGTTTCAAATCGTAGCCACTCGCGACGAAATCTTCGGCGAGCCAGTCCAGCAACTCGCGGTTCCAGGCGGGCTGCTCCATGTCGTCCAGCGGTTCGACCAATCCCCGCCCGAGCAGCCGCGCCCACAGTCGGTTGACGATCGTGCGCGAGAGGCGGCCGTTTTGCGGACCGCTGATCAGTTCCGCCAGCCGTTGCAGCCGGGTCGCCTTCGCCAGGTTCGGATCGACGCCGCCGAGTTCCGGATAGAGGAACCGCATGGCGGCTTTCTCGCCGGTGGGTTTGTCGCAATGCACCAGCTCCATCGTTTCGTCCGAGTAGATCGCTGCCATGCCGTAGGCATCCGCGAGCGACCAGTCGTTGATGAAGCTGTCGTGGCAGGAGGCGCACTTCAGATTCACGCCCATGAAGACCTGCGAGACGTTCTGCGCTGCCTGCATCGGCGGCAGCATTGAAGCGTTCACATTTCCCCGCCAGATGATCCCGCGAGTGAAGCCTTCGCTTTCGGAAGTCGGGGCGACCAGTTCGGCGACGAAACGGTCATACGGCTTGTTTTCGAACAGCGCGCGATGCAGCCAGCCGGTGATCTGTTTGCGGCCTCCATCGATGAAGCCGACGCCTTTGTAGTCGTTGCGAAGCAGGTCGTTCCAAAAGGTCAGCCAATGATCGGCATACCCGCGTTGATCAGCGAGCAGCCGTCGGACGAGCTGCGTGCGTTTGTCCGCGCTGGTGTCGGCGGTGAAAGCGATGAGCTGTTCCGGTGTGGGAAGGAGTCCGACCAAATCGAGGTAAACGCGCCGGGCATAAGTTGGGTCGTCCACCGGCGCCGGGACGGCGGTGCCATGCGTCTGGAAGTAGCTGTCGAGGATTCCGTCGAGCGCCGCCACGCCGGTCCGATCTGCGAGCACGCTCTTGCGCGGCTGAAGATTCTCCGGTGCTGTTTTCGCAAAGCTCAGCCCGGCCGGCCAGACTGCGCCTTGATCGATCCACGCCCGCAGGAGACCGACTTGCTCGGGCGTCCACCGGGTTCCTTTTTTCGGCATGATCGCGTCGGGATCCACGCCGGCGACGAGTTCCACGAGGTAGCTTTCGCCGCTTTTCCCCACCACCGCGCCGGCTTCAGTCTCGCCGCCTTTCAGCAGCGCTTCGCGGTTTTCCAGCGAGAAGCCGCCCTTGGTCTTGCCTTTCGCGTGGCACTTCACACAGGCGGATTCGAAGAGCGGCTTGATCTCCTTTTCGAAATCGACTTTGTGCGTCGCCGGTGGAGGCAATGCCTCCCCCGCGCCGGCGAATGGCGCGAACAGGAGCGCCGCGAAGCTGGGCAAGGCGCGCAGGAAAACGGAGGAGATCATCGCAGCCCATGTAATCTGAAATCCTCCAAAACGCTTGGAAGAATTCGCAACCTGCGCTGCCGCTATTCTCCCCGCCAGCCGAGCAAGGCCAGCATCCGACCGGTTTTGCCGCGTTCGGCGCGATAGGAATAGTAGCGCTCCAGATCGCTTGCCGTGCAGGACTGCGGGTCGGCGATCGTTCCCGCACCGGCGCGCGCGGCATCGCTCCGGATCAGCGCCGCGAAATCGATTTCGAAATGAGGCGGGCGGATGCACGGGCTGAGCTGGACGATGATCCGCGCGGGGTCGGAGCCAAACTCCTTTTGCATGAGGGTGATCGCCTTCTCGACGATGTGCTCTTCGGTGCCCTTGCGCCCGGAGTGCAGCAAGCCGATTGCACGCCGATCCGGATCGACGAGGAAAACGGCGCAACAGTCCGCGACGTAGATCCCGAGGCAGACGCCCGGATCCGTGGTGATGAGACCATCAACGCCCGGGACGGGAGTCGGCGTCTTGCGATCGACCACGGCTACATCGCCGCCGTGGACCTGCTCTCCAAGAACCAGGTGCCGCTTCCCCAAACCGAGCGCTTGCCGCGCTTCGGCGTGGTAGGTGTCGAGCCGTTCCAAGGCCGCGGCGCGATCCACTTTCAC
The DNA here is from genome assembly GCA_028293645.1 of Chthoniobacter sp. Taxonomy (GTDB): domain Bacteria; phylum Verrucomicrobiota; class Verrucomicrobiia; order Chthoniobacterales; family Chthoniobacteraceae; genus Chthoniobacter. The sequence continues at coordinate 21,177 of JAQGOK010000166.1, read as the reverse complement.
ATCGAGCTCCGGGACGCGCAGGGTGAAGCCATGCGCCAGCCCCGGTACCGCACTGAGAGCCGGAAACGATTCCGGAGCGGGTCCGGTCGGTGGGCTCACGGCTTCTTCTTCGACGGTGCCTTGCGCGCGGGCACAGGCTTCCGCGAGCCGCGGGTGAGCGGATCATCGAAGGTGTCGTCGTAGATCGTGTCGCTGGCCGTGACCCGGTCAAATTCCGCGAGGTTCGTGTTGTAGTCAGCGCGCGCCTGGAGCTCCGTCGTCCGGGCCTGAGTCAGCGCAACGCGAGCGTCGAGGACATCGAGCTGGGTGCCGGCGCCGGCGGCGAGGCGTTCACTGGCGAGCCGCAGCGCTTCCAGCGCCTGCTCGACGTTCTTCTGCTGGCTGCGAATCGTCTCCCGTGCGGTCAGGAGATTTGCGTAAGCCTGCTGCACCTCGAGGTCCACTTGCTGGACGGAGTCGTCGTAGTTGATCCGCGCGCTTTCGAGCTGCGCTCGGGCCTGTTTCACCCGGCCGTAAGTCTCGAAACCGTCGAAAATATTCCACGTCCCGGTGATCCCGTAGAACCAGCCGTCGATCGTCTGATCGAGTTCATCCGTGACGGAGGAATTGCGAATCTCGTAACCGCCGTTCGCTTCCAGGCGCGGCTTGTAACCGGCGAGCGCGACTTTGATCTGCTCCTTCTGGATAAGGATGGTCTGGCGCTGCACTTTCAGGAACGGGCGGCGTTCGCGAGCCAGCGCGAGCGCGTTGTTCAATCCGAGCGGACGCTCGGCGACGACGAGTTCTCCCACCGCGTTGAGCGATGGACGCGCGCCGGGTCCTGCTTCGAGGCCCAGGGTTTTGCCGAGCTCGAGTTGCGCAATCAGATAGCTGTTGCGGGCGCGGATCAGCTCTGGGCGGGCGTTGGCCAGCTCGACTTCAGCACGCAGGACGTTGAACCGAGGGACCGTGCCCGCCTCGAAGCGGTTCTGCTGATCTTTCAACTGATCGCTCAGCAACTGAATCGACTCCTCCTGCACCTTGATCAGAGCGCGGGTGAGCAACACGTTGTAAAACTGCTGCCGGGTGCGCGCGATGATGCTGTCGATGACGTCGCGGAGCTGGTAGATCGTGCTGTCCTGGGTGAAGCGAGCGATGTTGATCGCCGCACGGACCTGGCCGCCGGCATAAAGCACCTGGCTCGCCTCGAGCGCGACGCGGTACGATTTGTCGCTCGGGCCACTCCGACTGCCGCCGGTGTCGCCGCCCAGCGAGCTGATGAGATCGCTGAAGTCCGGGGTTTCGCCGCCGCCGGTCGTGCCTCCCGTCCCGGTGCCTCCCGTGCCCGTTCCCCCGGTGCCGGTCGTCGGAGGCACGATGATCACATTGGTGCCACCGGAGGTCCCGTTCGTGCCGCCGCCACCCTGGAGTAACCGCCGGTCTTGCTGAGTGAAGTTACCGGTGAGGCCGACCCGCGGCAGTGCCTGCGCACGGATCTCAATCACCTGTCCGCGGGTGCGTTCAATCTCCTGAAGCTGCCTCAGGATTTCGGGGTTTTGCTGGAGGGCGATCGCCACTGCTCGATCCAGGGTAAGCGGAGTCGTGATGGTGCGAATCGCCGCAGTGCGATTCCGCCCACTACCCGGGGCGGCGGGTGCGGGCAGGTTCGTGAAAGCGAGCAGCGCTGCGGAAAAGTAGGTGAGACGGCGGATCATTTGCTTTGGCAGTAGAGGAAGATCTTTTCGTAAATCTGGACCCAGGTTTTTTGCTCGTGAGGGTCGAGATGCTCCATCATTTTGAGGAGGTTGCAGGTCATGTCGTCGCGCACTTCGGTGACCAGCGACGCGCCGGATGGAGTGACGTGGACCAGGATCTTGCGGCGATCGTCCTTCGCGTGGGTGCGCCGGACGTGTCCGCTCTTTTCGAGTCGGTCCACCAAGCCCGTTGCCGCGGCGGTGGTGTGCCCCATCCGTTGGGCGATCTCGGACATCGTGAGGTGCGGCTGCTGGGCGAGGAAGCCGAGAAGGCAATACTGCGGGAAAGACACGTTTCCGCGGGCCAGTTCCTTCGAGACATTCAGAATGAAGCAGCGCTGCAGGATTGTGAAAATGTCCGCCAGTCGTTCCGCATCCACCCGCATTTGTGCTTCGTCGCGAGAGATCGCCATAAACTTAATGGGGTTGACCTTATATGTGCCGAATAAGCCGTCAACACTTCGGACACTCGCGTTTTGCGTGACGCCGCAGAGCCAGTTGGGGCCGGCAGACTAATCCTGTGGAACGGGAGAAGTACAGCAGTTATAGACGCGGGTCCCCAATCCCCCATGACGAAAATCTCCGCTCCTCCCAGGCGTTCGGTTCAATCCGGACGCGTTACCCTGCCACTCGCTCTCTCGATCGCCACGCTCCTGCCGTGCGCCGCCTGGGCGGACACCACCAAGGCCGCCAACGCGACTGCGCTCAACCTGCCGGCAAGCTGGGTGGAAAACGTGGTGCCGACGAGCACCGACGTGGCTGTGTGGGATGGGTCGGTAAGCGCTACGAATCTCGCCGGACAACCCCAACTCGGTGGGGATCAATCCTGGTCCGGCATTCGCGTCTCGAACGTGGGTGGAACCCGGAACGCCGCCAATACGATGGCAGGATTTCAGAATGCTTCGTCGGCGAATACGCTGACCTTGGGTTCAGCAGGGATCGATATGGGCGCAGCGACGCACGCTTTCACGATCCAGTCACGTATCCTGCTCGCGGCCGATCAGACGTGGAATATTGCGAACGCGAACACTGCCTCGAACCCTTTGGGCTTCAACAACGGCGAAGATCTTGGCTTCAGCGCGCTGGCTCTCGGGGTGCCACTGAACCTCGGCGGCTTCGCCGTGAACACCGCTGGAAGCGGTGCTGTGACCATCACGTCCGGCTACACACTGAGCAATGGAACGCTCAATATCGGGAACGCATTTTTCGTGATCCAGGGCGGCGGTAGCCGAGCGAGCGAAGTGGCGAGCAGTACAACGCTCAACATCGCCGCCGGCGCGCGGCTTCAGTTCCAAAGCAACTCGGGTCCGATATCGTCTGCGGCGGTGATGAACTTGAATGGCGGCACCCTTCAGCTCACCACGAACAACGCAACCACTGCAGTGACCCAGAGCGGAGCGATCACGGTCAACAGCCCGAGCACCATTCTCGTCGGGAACACCGTCACCGGCGGTTCCTCCACAGGACCGGTGATCGTCTCAGGCAACATCTCCGGCTCCGAAGCGCTTGCTTTGAACAATACGGCGGCCAACGCGAGTGCGGTTCTCCGGCTCACGGGCAACAACAGCGGCTACACCGGTACGGTGACTTTGGGTGGAACGACCGGGCGCGTAGTCCGTCTGGCGAGCGCCACGGCGGGAAGCGCCGCGGCAACGTGGAACGTGAGCACGGGACAAACTTTGCAGGTGGATGGGGTCACTGTTTCGCTGGGTGTTTTGAACGGTGCTGGAACAATCACCAACTCCAGCACGACCACACCCGCGGTTCTCAGCGTCGGCTCAGGACTCTTCTCAGGCTTGATCAGCAATGGGGTGAATCCCGGCACCACTGGGCTGACGAAGGTCGGGCCGGGAACTCTGACGCTCACCGGCGCGAACACGTACGGTGGGCCCACGAACGTGATGGCCGGTACGTTGGTGGTGACCCCTGCGCAGGTGGGCGGCGGCGAAGTGGTCGTCAGCGACGCGGCGACCTTGGAGCTGCGGCGGCTCGCACCGGCGGGGACTTTCAACACGTCCGGCTTTACGCTCGGGTCTGCTGCCGGCGCGACGTTAACCGTCGATTTCGGGGGATTCGGGAACCCGACCACGCCGGTGATCAACGCGCCTGCTTTCGCCCCGATCTCCGGCAGCACGATCAAGCTTCTGGGAAATCTGGTGCCGGGAACTTTTCCTCTGGTTGATTACACGGGCGCGATCGGCGGCGGCGGCGGTGCCGGTCTGAATCTCACGGTGCCGTTCCGGGTAGCCGCCAGCCTTCAGAACAACGCCGCGAACACCTCGCTGGATGTGGTGATCTCCGGGGTTGAGACGCCGCGCTGGGATGGCAGCGTGAACGCGAACTGGGATGTGGATCCCGTCGGCAACGGCGCTCAGGGCACCCAAAACTGGCGCACTCTGACGACAAACTCGCTCGCCCGTTACATCGAGAGCCCCAGCGGGGTCGATGCCGTGCTCTTTGATGATTCTGCGACCAGCACGGCGCCCGTGAATTTGACCACCACCCTCGCGCCGACCGGGGTGACCTTGAACAACTCCAGCCGTGCTTACACTTTCAGCGGCTTCGGCACTCTCACCGGCGGGATGGCACTCACCAAGAATGGCACGGCTGCGTTCATCCTCGCGAACGAAGCGCCGTACGATTTTACCGGCGGCACCACAATCACCGCGGGCAGCCTTTTTCTTGGAGATGGGATCACCTTTGGCGGCGGTACGTTACCCGGCGCAATCCGCAACGAAGCCTTGCTGGTCCTCAATCACCCGGAGGATTTCACGTTCAGCAATCCAGTCACCGGTGCCGGAACGCTGCGCAAAGATCAGGTGAACACCGCCACCATCGATCGGAACACGGTGTCGAGTATGTCGTTCCTCGTGAATGAAGGCAGCTTGCGGTTCACGGCGGGCGGCAACCTCAGTGGAATGCTCAGTGGAACGGGCGTGCTTGAAGCCGGCGGCGGCACGCTGGAGATCAGCGGCGCGAATCCAAACGTGCAGACTCAGACGACGGTCAGCGGCGGGACGCTGCGTCTGAATAAAACCGCGGGCGTAAATGCCGTGGGAGCGGACGTGACGATCTCGGGCGCAGGCGTCCTGGCGATCCTTGCTGCGGAACAGATTCCCAACACCGGGACCATCAACTTCCTCGGGAGCTCCGCAGACTCGATGCTGGGTTCCACCGGCGCCGAGACGGTCGCGAATGTTCTGGTGAATGCCAGCTCGTCCACCGGCCAATTCATCATGCGCAACACCTTCACCGTCACCGGTATTGCGACCGTGCAAAACGGAATCCTCGGCGTGGCGAGCTCCCATTCCGCAACGGTCAACCGCATCGAAATGAGCAGTGGCAGCGTCCGAATCGCCGGGAACGGCGGGCCTTCCACGCTCAACGTCGGCGCCGGTGGAATCGCCGCGAGCGGTGGGGTCATCGAGGTGAAGTTCAACACGGCCAACCAGGACGCGGTGCTCAATCTCGGCGGCAACTTCACGGCGACCGGCAACGTCTCGATCAACAACGGCAATTATGCGGGCGCGAATCTGAACCTCATCAACCTGACCGCCACGAGGACCTTTGACATTGCCGAGGGGACGTTCACCAACGTGCATGCCGACTTCGGTGGCATCGGCGGCCTGATCAAAGCCGGAACCGGCACGCTCACCCTCGAGCCTCTCTCCAATGCCGCGCACACTGGCGACACGGTCGTGAATGCGGGCGTTCTGGAAGTGCGCGGCGCAATCGGGGGCAGCAACGTCCTCGTCAACAGCGGAACGCTGGCTGGATCCGGCAGCATCACCACCGGCGCGTCGGGTTTGCAGATGAATACCGGCGCGCGGCTGATGCCAGGTGTGCCGTTCCAGCCGGGCGCGCTTTCCGTAACGCTGCCGGGGAGCACCTTCAATATTGCCGGCGCCGTGACGCCTGCCGCCTCCGCGGCGTTGGAGTTCGATCTCGATGGCCCGGATTTCAGCGATCGCGTGATCATCACCGGTGGCGCTTTGAACATTGGCTCCGGCGTGCTCGAGTTCGACGACTTCCTCTTTCTCCCGAGCTTCAGCTTTGATCCTTCGGCGACTTACACGCTGTTCAATGGGAACACCGCCATCGCCGGCGCTCTCGGGGTGAGAATCAACGGCAATGTCGCCGGGCAGCCTTACCAACTGCAGTTCGCCGACAGCGGCAAAGACCTCGTCCTCGTGTCTGTGCCCGAACCCGGCGCGCTCGGCGGCTTGCTGATCGGCATCGCCTGCTTCGCCACGCGGCGGCGCAGAGCGGTGCAAACCGGTTAGAGCATCTCCGCCGAAAGGCACCGTTCGCGACGACTCTTGCGGATGAAGGTCCGCGGATTCACTCTTCCGCGATGAAGATGTTCCCCCTTTTCGTTTTCGTGCTGCTTGGATCAATCGCCATGGCGGCCGACGAGGCGAAACCCGCCACGACAGCCGCCGCGAAGCCGCCCCAAAACGTGACACCCGAAGCCGCGGAAAAGCTGCTGAAGGACAACCCGAAGATCATCGTGCTCGATGTGCGCACGTCCGAAGAGTTCAAGGCCGGCCACATTCCCGGAGCGAAGAATCTCGATTTCCAAGCGCCCGATTTCGCGCAGAAGGTCGCCGCGCTGGATGAAAAGCAGACCTACCTCGTGCATTGCGCCGCAGGCGGCCGCAGCGCCCAAGCCGTGGACCTGATGGATGGGCGGAAACTCCCAAACCTCTACCACCTGAACGAAGGCTTCAAAGCGTGGCAGAAAGCCGGCAAGCCCGTGGAGAAGAAGTAGTCCGATGCGCCCTTCGTCCCCCCGTTCCATTGTCGCGGCCTTGCTGAGCGTGGTGCTCAGCACAGTCAGCGTTCGCGCTGCCGATCAGTTGTTCGTGGAAGCGGAGAGCTTCCAGCAGCAGGGCGGCTGGGTGCTTGATACGCAGTTCATCCACATCATGGGCTCACCGTACCTGATGGCGCATGGGCTCGGCACACCGGTTCAGGACGCGACGACGAGCGTTACGTTTCCGAGCACGGGCAAATACCACGTTTGGGTGCGCACCAAGGATTGGGTCGCGCAGTGGAAAGCGCCGGGCACGCCAGGACGCTTTCAGTTGCTGGTGAATGGTCAGCCGCTGCCAGAAACCTTCGGCACCCAGAGCGCCACGTGGTTCTGGCACGATGGCGGCACCGTCGAAATCGTGAGCCCGCAGACGACCCTCGCGCTTCGTGATCTCACCGGATTCAACGGCCGCTGTGATGCCCTATTCTTCAGCAAGGATCCGGCGGGCGTTCCGCCGAACGATGCAAAGCCGCTCGCCGAATGGCGCCGGACAACCCTCGGAATGCCCAGGGAACCGGGGCTGGCGGGTTCCTTCGATCTGGTGGTGATCGGCGGTGGTTACGGCGGCACTGGCGCTGCGATCTCCGCCGCGCGCATGGGCTGCAAAGTGGCTCTGGTGCAGGATCGCGGCGTCCTCGGAGGCAATGGATCGAGCGAAGTGCGCGTCTGGGCCATGGGCGGGATCCGCCGTGGGCTTTATCCAAATCTCGGCGAGATCGTGGAGGAGTTTCAGGATCAGGCGAAGTCTTCGCCGGGCAAGTATGAAGAGTTCGGTGATGACAAAAAGGAGCAGCTCGTGCGTGCCGAAAAGAACATTGCGCTCTTCTTCCACAATCACGTCACCGACGTGGTGAAAGAGGGCGCAAGGATCACGGGCGTCATTGCGCTCGATACACGCACGGGCGAGCGCCGGCGCTTTGACGGCAAGCTCTTCTGCGACGCGACCGGTCACGCGACCATCGGCTATCTCGCAGGCGCCGATCATTCGATCCGCGAGACCGAGCACCTCGGCATGTCCAACATGTGGCGATGGGCCGATACCGGCGCGCCGGTCCCGTTTCCGCAGACGCCCTGGGCGCTGCCGCTCGAGCTGGATGACTTCCCGTATCCCAAGCGCTTCCACGCGGAGTGGTTCTGGGAAAGCGGCTTCGACAAACATCCGATCGAAGGGCTGGAAGACACGCGCGACTGGAATCTGCGGGCGGCGTTTGGCGCGTTCCACGCCATGAAGAACGGCGGCGACGCGGAGAACCGGGCGAAGCATGCAGGCGCGAAGCTCGAATGGCTCGCGTATGTCGGCGGCACCCGCGAATCGCGACAGCTGCTCGGCGATGTCGTCCTCACCCGCGACGACATCGCGGAAAAACGGCCGTTCCCGGATGGCACGGTGCCGACCACCTGGGACATCGATCTGCATTACCCGAAGGAGCAATACGCGAAAAAATTCCCGAACGATCCGTTCATCTCCAAGGCCGAGTTCGGCAAAGGCGTCGATCGCCAACACGGCTATCCGGTGCCGTATCGCTGCTTCTATTCGCGGAACATTGAAAACCTCTTCATGGCCGGTCGATGCATCAGCGTGACGCACGAAGCGCTCGGCACCGTCCGCGTGATGAAGACCGGCGGCATGATCGGCGAGGTCGTTGGCAAAGCGGCATCGATCTGCATCAAAAACGGCGCGACGCCGCGAGAGGTTTACGAGCGGTATTTCGGCGAGCTGAAGGAGCTGCTCGCGTTGCGCGGCGCGGCGCGTCGCGAGACGGTCGATGCACCGCTTCAACTGCCGGTCGGTTACACGCCTCCGCCGCAGCAGCAGGATCCGAAGAGCGCCGCGCCAGGGCTCGATCCGGCAAAGCTGCCGGGCCTGGTCCTCGACGATTCCAAAGCGAAGCTCTCCGGAAGCTGGAGCAAAGGCGCAGGTCTGCCCGGCTATGTCGGCAGCGGTTATCTGTATGCCGGCGGATCCGCAAACGCGGCTGCGCGCTATGAATTCGCGATCGACAAGCCAGGTCGTTACGACGTGCGACTCAGCTACGGGATGCACGAAAACCGTGCGACCAATGCGGCCGTGAAGATCGAGAGCGCGGACGGTGAGCAGCGCGCCCGCATGAATCAACGGACCGCCGCGCCAATGCCGCAGGGCTTCATCTCGATGGGCGTCTTTCGCTTTGCACCCGGACAACCGGCGTCGGTGACGATCTCGACCGCCGAGGCAGACGGCTACGTGCATGCGGACGCCGTGCAGCTCGTGCCGGTGCCGTAACGCCGCGTGCGCGCTGGCCCGCAGATCGCGCTGCAGCTTTACCGGCTCGGCATACTCGTCGCCATCGCGTGGATCATTCGCGAGCATCACGTGCGACTGCGCGTGGGTGGCTTGGTGCCAGTACAGCTGGAGGAGGTGCGTTCGATCTACCCGCATGTCGCGCGGCTCGATGCAGATCCGGGAGAACGCGCGGGTTGGTGGGTCAAGGATGCGGCCGGAGGAGAGCTCGGCTACGTCCTTCGCACCGCGCCGGTTTCGGATGCGGTGATCGGTTACCGCGGCTGGACTGACTCGCTCGTCGCGTTCGACCCGGCGCTGCGTGTGCTCGGGATTCGGATTCGCTCTTCGCAAGATACTCGCGAGCACGTCGGCGACGTGCGGGACGACCGGCACTTCATGAAAACCTGGAATGGCAAAGCGTGGGATGAAGTCGCGCGCACCACACCGCAGGAGGCGGGGATCGAAGGGGTGTCCGGTGCGTCCATGACCAGCCTCGCGATCGCGGAGGGGATCATGCGCAGGCTGCAATCGGCCGATGCCGCGCGCGCGGTGACGCCGACTCCGCTGCGGTTCGCGTTGCGCGATTGGGGACTGGTGGCGGTGATCGGCATCGCGCTGGTGCTCGCGTTTCGCGGGACGCACGGTCACCGCTGGTGGCGGCGCAGCTTTCAAGTCGTCGTCATCATTTACGTTGGCTTCATCAGTGGCGATCTGCTGGCGCAATCGTTGATCGCCGGCTGGGCGCAAAACGCCGCGCCATGGCGCAGCGCGCCGGGCGTGGTGCTGCTGCTCGCGGCCGCGCTCGTGATCCCATGGAGCACGGGCAAGCCATTGTATTGCCAGCAACTCTGCCCGCACGGCGCCGCGCAGGAATTGCTCCACCACGTCGCTCCGAAGCGCTGGCGCATTGCCTTACGCCCCGATCTCGCGCGCGGCTTGCGCTGGCTCCCGCCGCTTCTACTCGCGCTGGTGCTCGTCGTCTCGATGCTCACGCTCCCGATCGATCTCGCGCACATCGAACCGTTCGACGCCTACGTGTTGCGCTCCGCCGGGTGGGCGACGATCGCGATTGCGGTGGTCGGTTTGCTTGCCTCGCTCTTTGTGCCGATGGCCTACTGCCGGTTCGGTTGCCCGACCGGTGCGTTGCTGGAATTCCTCCGCGGTCGTGGACCTGCGGATCGTTTCGGGCGGCGCGAGATCGCCGCGTTCGCACTCGTTGCCCTCGCTGCTCTTCTCGCGTGGAAATACCTCGCGATCCACGCGTGGATGACCGCCGAGTGATGCGCCGGAGCGCGGCGAGAAGATCTGGCTAGAACACCCCCGACGCCGGAGCGCTGGGCGGCGCCTGCCGCGGATCTTCACCCTTCAACTTCGCGACCAGCATCGCCTGAAAATCCTGGAGCATCTGCACCACTTCCGGACCGCGGGTGAGCACTGCTTTGCCGAGCTTCTCGTAATGCGCCGGATTCCGCTGCGCCAACTCCGAGAGCGCCATCACCACCGCCAGCGTGTTGTTGATGTTGTGTTTGATCTCGCGGTATTTCTCGTGAATCGCCTGGAGCTCCTCACGAGACATTTCGAAAGCGGGATCGGACATGGAATTACGTGTTGGAGGCAGGATGCGGAATGTGCTTTCCTCGACGGTTTAAACCAACGGCGGAAATGGCAGCTTCAGTAATCAAGATCACCGGTGCGCGCCAGCACAATCTCCGCAACCTGACGCTCGAAATTCCGAGGGAAAAACTCGTCGTAATTACTGGTCTGAGCGGCTCCGGAAAGTCGTCGCTCGCCTTCGATACGCTCTATGCGGAAGGGCAGCGCCGCTACGTCGAGAGCCTCTCCGCGTACGCGCGGCAGTTTCTCGATCAGATGCAGAAACCGGACGTCGATTTCATCGAAGGACTCTCGCCGGCAATCGCGATCGAGCAGCGCAGCTCCGGCGGGAGTCCACGTTCGACGATCGCCACCACGACCGAGATTTACGACTACTTGCGCCTGCTGTTTTCGTCCGTCGGACAGCCGCACGATCCGGTCACCGGCACGCCGATCAACAAGCTCTCGGCGCAAGGAATCGTCGATCAAATCCTCGCCTACCCGGCGGACACGCGCATCGTTGTCCTGGCTCCGATTGTGCAAAGCGAGATCGGCGAATTCCGCGATGTGCTGGAGAAGCTGAAGCGCGAAGGATTCGTCCGCGTGCGGATCGACGGCGAGATCATCGAACTCGGCCGCCCGGAACCGATTCGCCTCGGCAAGGACAAGCGCCACGTCATCGAAGTCGTGATCGATCGGCTGGTGGTGCGCGATGGCGTGCGAACGCGGCTCGCCGATTCGGTGGATACGGCGTTGAAGTGGGGCGCCGGCAAGGTGCTCGTGCTGCGACAAGGCGCGGGCGAGGAAGCGTGGACGGCGCAGCCTTTCAGCACGCACTTCAGCAATCCCGTGACCGGTTTCACGTTGCCGCAGCTCACGCCAAAACACTTTTCCTTCAACAGCCATTTCGGGGCCTGCCCGGTCTGTCACGGTCTCGGCACGGAGCAGGTTTGCGATTGCGAGCTGATGATTCCGGACCGTGAAAAGTCGCTCGCGGAAGGCGCCGTCGCGCCGTGGGCGAAAGCGAACAAACGGATGCAGAGCTACTACACGGGGGTGCTCACTTCGCTCTCGCGGGAGTTTAATGTGTCGATGGAGACGCCGTATGCCGAGCTGCCGGCGACCTTTCAGGAAGCGCTTTGCCAGGGTACCGGCGACCGGCCAATCGAGTTTAGTTGGGGTGAAAACGGCAAGCGTGAGAAGCTGCGGAAGCCGTTCGAGGGACTCGTCGCATCGCTGCAAAATCTCTACGCGACCACCGACAGCGAATTCACGCGGCAACGCATCCGCCAATACATGAGCCGCCGCACGTGCTCGGCCTGTGCCGGTGCTCGGCTGAAGCCGGAGATTCTCGCGGTGACCATCGCGAGCGATTTCCCGACCCGTGTCATCCTGAGCGGAGCGCAAGGAGCGGCAGCGACTGGAGCGCAGTCGAAGGATCTCACGATGGCGAAGGTGCGCGTCGGCTCGGGAGGTCCTTCGACGCCGCTTCGCCCCGCTCAGGATGACACTTCGTTCGGCAGCGCGCTGAACATCCACCAGTTCTGCCAGCTGGCGATCGCGGATGCGCAGAGTTTCATCGAAGGGCTGGCGCTCAATGAGCAGCAGCTTTTCATCACGAGCGAAGTCCGGCGCGAGATCTCGGCGCGGCTCAGTTTCCTCGTGGAAGTCGGCCTCGGCTATCTTTCGCTTGATCGCGAGAGCGGCACTTTGAGCGGCGGCGAAGCGCAACGCATTCGGCTCGCGACGCAGATCGGATCAGGGCTCGCGGGGTGTCTTTACGTGCTCGATGAACCCAGCATCGGCTTGCATCAGCGCGACAACGATCGACTGATCGGCACGTTGCGCCGGCTGCGCGATTTGGGGAATTCGGTGATCGTCGTCGAGCATGACGAAGACACCATTCGCGCGGCGGATCACATCCTCGATCTCGGCCCCGGCGCCGGCGTGCGGGGCGGCGAACTCGTGGCGCAAGGCACGTGTGAGGAGATCCTCGCCTCGGAGCATTCGCTCACCGGGCAGTATCTGTCCGGTCGCGCGAAGATCCCCATCCCCAAGCAGCGCCATCGCCCGCAGTACGTGGCGCCGCTGAACCGTTCGGATGAGCACAATCCCGGCTGGTTGACCATCATCGCTGCCAGCGAAAACAATCTGCAGAGCGTCAACGCTTCCTTTCCGCTTGGCTGTCTCACGTGTGTGACCGGCGTCTCCGGAAGCGGCAAGTCCACGCTCGTCGATGACATCCTCCGGCGTGCCCTCTTCCGGCATTTCTATCGATCCAAGGATCGACCCGGTAAGTACGTTTCGCTGCATGGTCTGGAGCAACTCGACAAGGCAATCGTCATCGATCAGACGCCGATCGGCAGGACGCCGCGTTCGAATCCCGCGACTTACACCGGAGCCTTTGGCCCGATCCGCGAACTCTTTGCCGGACTGCCCGCTGCACGCATCCGCGGCTACGAAGTGGGGCGGTTCAGCTTCAATGTCAAAGGCGGCCGCTGCGAAGCGTGCGAAGGCGACGGAGTGAAGAAAATCGAGATGCATTTTCTCGCCGACGTCTATGTCGAGTGTGAGGTCTGCCACGGCCGCCGCTACAACCGCGAAACGCTGGAGATCACCTACAAAGGCAAGAACGTCGCGGACGTGCTCGATCTCACCGTGGACGAAGCGGCGCGCTTCTTTCGCAACGTCCCGCAGATTTCGGACAAGCTGCTCGCGCTCGAAGATGTCGGCCTTGGGTATGTGCGGCTCGGCCAAAGCGGGACCACACTTTCCGGCGGCGAAGCACAACGGATAAAACTGGCCGCCGAACTCTCGAAGAAGGCGACCGGGCGCACCGTTTACATTCTGGATGAGCCGACCACCGGGCTCCATTTTGCCGACATTCACAAGCTCCTCGAAGTGCTGATGAAGCTTCGCGATTCCGGCAACACGCTCGTGATCATCGAGCATAATCTGGAGGTGATTAAGTGCGCGGATTGGATCATCGATCTCGGCCCCAGCGGGGGCAGCGGCGGCGGCCGGATCGTCGCGCAAGGCACCCCGGAAACGGTCGCCGAGATTGAGCAGAGCGAGACCGGCCATTACCTGAAACGCATGTTATGAAGGCTGCCATCTTCGCATCTTCCGCGATTCTCCTGCTCGGTGCTGCCTTCGCGGCTCACGGCGAGGAGGCGGCGCCGCTGGTCGGCGCGCAACGCGCATTGCGGGAAGGTTTGCCCCAGATTGCCGCACACAAGCTGAAGACGTTCCTGGACGACGGAACGGTGCCGGCCGAGCAGCGGGAACGCGGGACGTTGCTGCTCGCCGAAGCCTTGCTGACCGATTCGCAATTCGATGAAGCCCTTGCGGCTCTGGACACATTGGCGGACGGAAGTGCTTCCGCGGCGCGGCTGCTCCGAGCACACGTATTCGTCGGCGCAACCCGCTGGTCCGAGGCGCTGACGATCTACCAGGAACTCGCGCTTCAGCCAGGCACCGCGTTGATCGCGCGGCTCGGCGAGGCGGAGTGCATGCAGGCGCTCGGCCGCACGGCGGAAGCAGTTGAAGCGCTGGAGGACGCGCACCGGATTGCGCCCAGCAAAACGGCGACGCGACTGCGTCTCGCAAGTCTGCTGGTCGAGCTTCGGCAATGGAAGAAAGCGCACCTGATGCTCAGCGGCGTGCAGACCGCCAACGCGACCGACGAGCATTGGAAAAGCTATGTCGAGGCGCGACTGCTCCTGGGGCAGGGACACGCCGAGCCAGCACTGACGGTGTTTGAGACTCTGCTCAACTCGAGGGAAGGGCTGCCCGAAAACCTGCTGGTCGGCGCAACGTTGGGCGCGGCGGACGCGCGGATCATTCTGCAAGGCTACGGCTCGGCTGATCGGCCGCTGGAGACATTCATCTGGCGCTATCCAGAAAGTGGGTCGCTGGACTCGGTGTTTGCCAAGCTCGACCACGTTTACTCGCAGCAGCCAAACCCCACCGAAGACGAGCTGCAGAAGTGGGCGCTCAAACAGCCTCCGCCGTGTGCGGCGCTCGCGCGCTTCTATCTCGCGCGGATGCAGATTCGGTCCAAGAAGCCGGACAAGGCGGCAGCCTGGCTGGACGTCTTCGTGAAAGGGTTTCCGAGCCATCGTTTGGTGCCCAGTGCGCATCTCATGCAGGCGGACCTGCTTCTGGAGAAAGGCGACCTCGCTGGTGCAGTGCGCGCGCTCGAAGCTGCCGAACGTCGGGCCCGCAATGACGAACAGCGTGCGGAAATCCAGCTCCGGACGGGGCTCGTTTTCACGCGGCAGGGGCAGTTCCTGCTGGCTGCCAATGAGTTTCGCCGGGCCGCCAATCGATCGCCGAAGCTGCGCGAAAACGCCACCTTCAATGCGGCGCTGGCGATGTTGAATCAGAGCAATTACGACCGGTTTCTGCTGACGTATCGCGAGCTGACGGCTCAGTTCGCAGAGAGCCCGCTCCGGAGCGAGTTGATCGTCGAAGAAGGCCTGACCCGCGCACGGCACGCGGACGCACGGGCCGAACAGACGCTGCAGCTCGCGCTCAGCCATTTCCCAACCAGTCCGCGCAAAGCGGAGGTGACGCTGGCGCTCGCCGAACTCGCCTACGCGCAACGCGATTACCCGACGACCAGCCGCTACCTGCAAGCGGCGAACACGTTGCCGGCCACGCCGGAAAGCGCGGAGCACGCGCAGTATCTGGGCGTCTTCCTCGCGGCAGCCGAGACGCCCAACGATGATCGCGAAGCCATTCGGCGGGCGCAGGAATTCATCCGGCAATTCCCGAAATCGACGCTGCTTCCGGAGGTGCGGATGAAGCTCGGGCAGATCTTTTTGCGCAGCAGCGATTATCGCGGCGCGGAGACGCAATTCGCGACCTTGGCCAAAGACAATCCGACGAGTGCCTACGCCGAGACGGCGCTGTTTCTCGCCGGCCAATCTGCGATGCAGTGGATCGATCCGAGCTCGGTGGATCGTGCGCTGAAGCTGTTCGATGAAGTCGTGAAGCGCGGTGGCTCGCTCAAGCTCCACGCGCGCCAGCAGCAGGCGATCGTGCAAAGCAAACTCGGCAACGAAGCGGAAGCCGTGACGCTCTACGATGCGTTGCTGACCGCCAAGCCGCCGCCGGAGCCGGAGCTGCGTTTCGCTGCGATGGCGGGCAAAGGCGATAACCTGCTCATCCTCGGCCGAAAGACTCCCACTCAGCTTGAAGCCGCGGCGGCCGTTTTCACCGAACTCGCCAGCGCGCCGAACGTGCCGCCGAACTGGCGCAATCAGGCGCTCTATAAAAAGGCGCGCGCACTGGAGGCGTTGAATCGTACGGCTGATGCACTCGTTACTTACTATGACGTGCTGGAGAGAGGCACCGATGAGGCGCAGGAATACTTCTGGTTTTACAAAGCCGGCTACGACGCTGCGCGGATGTTTCAGGAGAAGAGCGATTGGAAGGAGGCGATCGGCATTTATCAGAAGATGGCCCGCGTCAAAGGCCCGCGCAGTGAGGAGGCGAAACAGCGGGCCAGCGAGCTGGCGCTCAAACATTTCATTCCCTGGGAGTAGGGGTTTCAGGTTGCAGATTTCGGCGTACGATCTGAAAACGCTGCCCCGCCGCGACCCGCTCTGCCGGAATCGTAGGTGCGCAAACCACGACCCAACCCCGCAAAATGGCACCCAAACTCTTCATCCCCGGTCCCGTTCAGGTTTCAGAAAAAACCTTCGCCGCCATGTGCCAGCCGATGATCGGTCATCGCAGCGGCGACTTCAAAAAACTCTACGCCGCAATCCAGCCGCAGCTTCAGGAACTGTTTGGCACGAAGCAGCCGGTCTTCCTTTCCACTTCCTCCGCGTGGGGCGTGATGGAAGGCGCCATCCGCAACCTGGTCGGCAGCGGCAAGGTGCTGAACTGCATGTGCGGCGCCTTTTCTGACAAGTGGTTCGATGTCTCGAAGAAGTGCGGGAAAGAGGCCGTGTCGCTGCAGGTCGAGTGGGGCCAGCCGATCCGGGGCGAGCAGATCCGCGAGAAGCTGAGTGAGGGCGGGTATGATGCGGTGACTTTGATTCACAACGAGACCTCGACCGGCCTGATGTCGCCGATCGTCGAGATCGCCACGGTCATGCGGGACTTCCCGGATGTTTGCTTGATCGTCGATAGCGTTTCGTCGTTCAGCGTGGTGCCGATCCCGATGGATGAACTCGGTATCGATGTCCTGCTGACCGGTTCGCAAAAGGCGCTCGCGATGCCACCGGGCCTCGCGCTTTTCGCCGCGAGCGAAAAGGCGATGCAACGCGCCGCGACGGTCAAGGGCCGCGGCTACTACTTCGATTTCCTCGAATTCAAAAAGAACCAGGCCGAGGACATGACTCCGAGCACGCCGACGATCCCGCACATCTACGCGCTGCAATCAAAGCTCGAAGACATTTTCGCGGAAGGAATCGCCGCCCGCCATGCGCGGCATGCTGAGCTGAACGAAATGGTGCACGCCTGGGTGCGCCGGCACGGATTCGAGTTCTTCGCGCCGGAAGGTTACCGCTCCAAGTCGCTGACCTGTGTGGCCAACAACAAAGGCATCGATGTGCCCGCGCTGTTGGCAAAGCTGAAGAGCCGCCACAGCCTGATCATCGATGGCGGTTACGGGAAGATTAAGGGCCAGACGTTCCGACTTTCCAACATGGGCGACGAAACGGCTGCGACGATTGCGGTGCTGCTCGCTGCTTTGGACGAATCGCTCCCAGCATAGCGCCGGGAGCTTTGGTCAAGCGGGCGCCGCATCGCCGCGCACCTTCGCCTTGCGTGCTTCGCACTCTTCGTTGAAGCGCCGGATTTCGTGCGTCAATCGCTGTTCGATCTGCGCCACTTCCTGGTATTTCCCGGCGGCAGTCGCCTCGGCAACGCGATCTTTCAGGAAGAGTTCCTGCTCGGCGATCTTCGCTTTGTAAGTGGAGTCGATCTCCGCGATTTCGGCCTTTTGCGCTTCGGTGAGAATGGCCGAGGGCGCCTGTTTTTCGAGGCGTTCCATGGCGAGTTCGTAGGCGGATTTCATAAAGATGAAGGTTGAGAGTTGCGGGGCGACAGGCGATAGGACGCGCTCTTTTCGCCGTGCCCGTCTCATCTTCAAGCCCGAACCAGTCCGTCATCAAGCTGCTTAGCACAGATTTTGACGGCACCTTGGTGAACCACGAAGCGATCCCGCCGGTGGGGCCTGAGCTTTTCTCCGCACTGAAACAGGTGCAGGCCCGAGGAGGATTCTGGGCGGTAAACACCGGGCGCGAGCTCGCGCACATCGTCGAGGGCCTGCAGGAGTTTGGGTTCACCGTCGAGCCAGACTACGTGCTGACCGCGGAGCGCGAGGTCTTTCATCGCGGGCCGACGGGCGAGTGGCAGGACTTCGGGGATTGGAATGCCCGATGTGTGGTCGCCCACAACGAACTCTTCGCGGGGGCGGGCAGTCTATTGCAGGAGATCGAAGAGTTCGTCGCGCAGATCCCCGGCACGCAGATGATCCGGATGGGCGGCCATGTGGTCGGCCTTGTGACGCGCACCGACGCGGAGATGGATCGCATTTGCGTGTTTCTCGAACGCGAGCGGGTGAAGGTGCCGAGCTTTCACTTCATGCGGAACACCGTTTACGTGCGGTTTTGCCATGAGGATTACAGCAAGGGCTCCGCGCTCGGCGAACTGGCGCGATTACTCCAGATCGAACCCGCGGAGATCTTCGCAGCGGGCGACCACTTCAACGATCTCCCGATGCTGGATGGTCAGTATGCCAAAGCCGTCGCGTGCCCTGCGAATGCAGTCGGAGCGGTGAAGGAGACCGTTCTCGCCGCTGGCGGATACGTCGCGAAGGGGATCTGCGGCGATGGAATCGTCGAGGCGCTGCGGCATTTCGGTGCGGTTACCTGAGCAGGCGAGTTTCAGAGTTGAGCGGAGCAGGAGTCAGAGCGCAGAGTCAACCGCGTCAGCCCTCCGCTTTCCAATCCCCTGAAGCAACGCCTCATCCAACAAGTCGGCCGCAGCGCGCGGCTGCGCGTCATGAACGAGCTGAAACGCACGCAAGGCATGTGCGTGAGCGACCTCGCGGAGCGGTTGCAGATGAGCTACATGGGGATCAAAGGCGTCTGCCTGGATTTGGAAAAGCGCGGCCTGCTCGATACCTGGCGGACGCCTCAGAAAATCGGCCGCCCGCAACTTTTCTATCGGCTCACGCCACGAGCGCACGACCTCTTCCCGACGACGAGCAACGAAACGACCATCCAGGTGCTCGGCGCCGCGCAAAAGCTCTATGGAGCCGTTGCCCCGGAGAAACTCCTGCTGGTCGTTTTCCAGCGTCAGACGGAGCAATACCTCGCGCGGATCAAAGGCGACACGCTCGCCGAAAAAGCCAAATGGCTGGCGCGGCTCCGCGATCATGATGGCTACATGAGCGCCTTGGAGAGTGATGAGGCCGGTCTGCGCATCGTCGAGCATCACTCGCCGATCCTTGATCTACTGCGCGCCTTCCCGAGTGTGGCGAAGCTCGAAACGGAGCTCTTCCACCGCGTGCTTGGGGTGCCAGTCGAGCGGGAGGAAAGCGTCGCGTCCGGGCTGTATCGCGCCACTTTCACGCTGCAAGTCTGACCTGCGCTGCGGCTCGAAAATCCGATTGCCAAGGCGAGTTCGCCCGCTACAGTGCCCGCCCCATGCCTCGTTCCATTGCACGTCGTAAGACGAAAAAGTCCGCGTCCAAGCGTGTCAAAATCACTGGCACCGGCAAGATCATGCGCCGCAAGCCCGGCCTGCGTCACCTCGCTTCCAGCAAAAGCTCGAAGCGGAAACGTAAACTGGGCAAGGACGGCCAGGTCCACGAGACCATGGTCGCCCGCATCAAAGAGTGCCTCCCCTTCCACTAGGAAGCGGCACATTCGATCCGCGCGCCTGTCCCGTTCCTGCGGGACGCATCGGCAGGTGAGGCGCCGGATCATTCACCACACGAGAACAACACGCCGAACAACCGGAGATCCCGCTCGCGGGATTCAATAACACATGGCACGCGCCACCAATGCTCCCGCCAGTCGGGAGCGCCGTAAAAAGATCGTCGATAAGGCCCGCGGATTCCGCGGCCGCCGCTCCAAGCTCT
Organism: Chthoniobacter sp.; assembly: GCA_028293645.1. Taxonomy (GTDB): domain Bacteria; phylum Verrucomicrobiota; class Verrucomicrobiia; order Chthoniobacterales; family Chthoniobacteraceae; genus Chthoniobacter. Next base: position 1,666 of record JAQGOK010000166.1, on the reverse strand, counting down.
TTCGCTATGCGAAGGACGCGGTGATGAAGGCGATGTACTGGTCCTATCGCGACCGAAAGACGCGGAAGCGCAACTTCCGCATGCTCTGGCAACAGCGCATCAACGCCGCCGCTCGCGCGAACGGGATCACTTACAGTCGCTTCATGGAAGGTATCAAAGCCGCCGGCATCACCTTGGATCGCAAGATCCTTGCTGACCTCGCGGTGACCGACGACGCAGCTTTCCAGGCCATCTTTGCGCAGGCCAAAGCCGCGCTCGAGGCCAAGCACGCTGCGGCGAAGACGGTCATCTAATCCGCTTCCGCTTTCGCTTTTCCACAGCCTCGAACGCGCATCCCGCGTGTTCGAGGCTGTTGCGTTTAGCCGCCAGGGAGTGAAGCAGCGAAGCGGGGGAAGTCAGTCGTTCCGCGCGAGGGTTGGAGATCTTTCCTCGTCGGCGGTTAATCAGGTAGTCCGTGGCTCTGTTTCATGGACAAGTTTGCACTCTTAAGCCGCTTTCTTCCTTCGCCGCTTCGCTCCCTGGCGGTTCAATTTCCTTACTAAATGGATTCTCAACTCGAACAACTTCGCGCCGCCTCCCTGGCGGAGATCGCTGCGGCTGGCGACGAAGGCGCGGTTGAAACCGTGCGCGTCAAATACCTCGGCCGCAGCGGCAGCATCTCGGGATTGAGCGAAGCGATGAAGACGGTGAGCAAGGAGGACAAACCGCGCCTCGGCAAGCTGCTCAACGAAACGCGCAACGCCGTCACCGCCGCGCTCGACGAACGCAAGACTGCCCTCGCCGCGGCTGCCGATGCACTGGCGTTTGCCGATGTCGATGTGACGCTCCCGGGCACGGCGCCACAACTCGGTTCGTTGCACCCGATTACGCAGCTCCAGGATCGCGCGATTCAGATCTTCCGCCGCATGGGCTTCGCGCTGGCTGATGGTCCCGACATCGAAGACGAGTGGCATTGCTTCGATGCGCTGAACACGCCCGCCGATCACCCCGCGCGCAACGAGCAGGACACCTTTTACCTTCCCGACGGTCGCCTGCTGCGCACGCACACCAGCACGGTGCAAATTCGCACGATGGAGAAAGCCGCGCCGCCCGTGCGAATCATCGCTCCCGGCGCCGCATACCGTCGCGACGAAATCGACGCCACCCACCTCGCGCAGTTCACCCAGATGGAAGGTCTCTACGTGGATGAAGGCGTAAGCGTCGCGGATCTGAAGGGGACGTTGGAGTTCTTCTTCCGCGAGCTTTTCGGGAGCGACGCGAAGTTCCGTTTCCGCCCGCATTTCTTCCCGTTCACCGAGCCCAGCTTTGAAGTGGATATCAAGGCCGGGGCCTTTGGCGGAGGTGAACGCTGGCTGGAAATCGCCGGCTGCGGCATGGTTGATCCTGCGGTCTTCGAGCAGGTGAATGGCAGGCGCCGCGACACCGCTTACGATCCGGAAAAGTACACGGGCTTCGCCTTCGGCTTCGGCCTCGACCGTCTCGCGATGATCATGTCGGGCGTGCCGGACATCCGCGCTTTCACCGACAACGACCAGCGGTTTCTGGCGCAGTTTTGAGTTGGACCGCGAAGGAGCTAAGCAGCGAAGAAGATGGAACGGGAGCAACTCGAACAGCTTGCGACAGAACTGGTGGATGCAGCGATGTCAGTCCACCGGGAACTCGGACC
>JAQGOK010000165.1 GCA_028293645.1 Chthoniobacter sp. | reverse complement strand
TCATCGACATCGATCATCCGCAGATCCGTCGGCGCGGGGCAGGATGGGTGGTGATCTGCGCGATCGTGTTGTCAACGCCACAGTCCCAGGTCCCATCGACCGCCCAGTGAGTTCACCCCGGTCCAATCCATCCGGGCGCGATAGACTTGCATGCCGGCGGGCAGGATTCCGGCCTCCACCTCGACGGGATACGCGTTCCTCTCAGCGGCATAAAGTTCGTAGGCGGTGACCGCCGTGCGCAGGTCACTCGCAAAGCGCGCGTTCTGCGCCAATTTCCCGCGACGGTACGAACGACGGCACAGCAATCACCGCCAGATGGGCGACGATCGCCACGGCGATCATCAGATCGACGATGCTGAAGCCTTTATGGGCCGGTCGATTTTGCGGAGCATAGACGGCCCCTGTCATCGGCAAGGCACGAGGCACGCGTGTGCACCGGACGGCTGAGCGCCGGGCTCACTTCGCGCGCTTTCACGACGCTTGGCTCGCGAGCTTTTGCCGCGTGCGGGGCGCGAGTTCCTTGCGAACCGCCTTCACCATCGCCTCAATGCGGTCTGCGGGGGCATCAATGTCCTGGAGCAAGGCCTCTGCGAGTGCGGCGGCGGATTCGGCTTCATCGAAGCGAATGATCGCGGCGCCTGCCTCGGCGAATGCTTCGTGCTGATTGATGTAAGCGGCGCGCGTCAGAACTCGGATTACCGGCGCGATTTCGCGCGCGGCCTGGATGATTCGTAAACTGACCTCGGCTTGAGGAATGGTCACGACGAGATACGCGGCCGAAGTGATCCCGGCGGCTTTCAGAATGTCGGGCCGGGAAGCGTCGCCAAAGAGCGCTTGTTGACCGCGTTGTTGCAGTTCCAGGACGGCATCCACATTGGTCTCGATGATGGTTGGATTGATCCCGAACTCCGAAAGCAAGCGGGTGAACGTCTGACCAACCGGACCGTAACCGACGACGATCGCGCCGGGATCCTGCATTGTGGCGGCCGCGAGTTCGTTGGCCTCGGCACCCCGCCTTTGATTGCCGCGCGCAAGCAAGCGCGCCAGCCAGGGCCAGCTTTGCAGTCGCGGCTCGAGCGCGAGCATGCGCCGGAAGATGAGTGGATTAAGGCTGATCGAGACGATGGCGCCCGCAACGAGCACGTTGCTACCAGCGCCCGGCATGAGCCCGAGCGATTTCGCCATGTCTCCGAGGATGAACGAGAACTCGCCGATTTGCGCGAGCCCGCCGGCCACGGTCAACGCGGTCCGCAACGAATGTCCGCTGACGATGGCGATGACCAACGCGGCAAGCGGCTTCACGATCAGAATGATGGCAAGCACGCCGACGATCAGCAGCGGCGATTCCAGGAGCGTCCGGTAGTCGAGGAGCATGCCGACCGCGACAAAGAAGAGCACTGCAAAGGCGTTGCGCATCGGGAGCACATCCGCCGCCGCTTGATCACTCACTTTGGACTGACCCACCACCATGCCGCCGAGGAACGCACCGAGCGCCATCGACGCACCAAACGCCACGTATGAAACGGTCGCCACGCAGATCGCCATCACGAGCACTGCGAGGGTGAAAAGCTCGCGCGAACGCAGGCGGGCAACGCGCAGGAGCAACCACGGGACAAAGCGCGCGCCGGCCAGCAGAATGATGACGGTAAGCACCGCGAGCTTGAGCATCGCGAGGCCCATCGTTTGCCACAGATCCGCACCACCGCCGCCGCCTTCGGCCAGCGGAGGCAGCAGGACCAGCACGAGCACGGTGATGATGTCCTCGACGACAAGCCAGCCGACCGCCGCGTGTCCCTCGGGGGTGTCCACGCTGCCGTGATCCATCAGCGCCCGCAGCAGCACCACCGTGCTGGCGACCGACACGGCGATTCCCAATATCAACCCGCTCTGCCAGCTCCAGCCGACCGCCACCGCCAGCCCGGTGCAGGCGAGCGTCGCGGCGGTGCTTTGCCCCAATGCACCAGGGATGGCGATCGAGCGAACCGCAATCAGGTCTTTCAGACTGAAGTGCAGGCCAACGCCGAACATCAACAGGATCACGCCGATTTCGGCGAGCTGCGCCGCGATGTTCGCGTCGCCGACAAATCCCGGGGTATGCGGGCCGATCGCCACACCCGCGACGAGGTAACCGACAATCGGCGAGAGTCCGAGCCGCTTCGCGAGCATCCCGAACACCAGCGCCGTGCTCAGTCCCAGCGCGATCGTCGTGATCAGGGAAATGTCGTGCATCCTGAGAGAGGATTTGGATTTGCGCGCTCGGTCACGCCATTTCGGAAACGAAGCGCCAATTCGCGGGACCCGCGCAATACAGGTCCATGCGCGGCGCAGCCCGCGCCAGCGGCTTCGCACCGTCGCAACGCCGACCTCGTACCCGAAGCCCAGAGCAGAACCGAGGAAAGAGCGTAATGAACAAGTGCCGGGGAGGGGACTCGAACCCCTACATCTTGCGATACCAGATCCTAAGTCTGGCGCGTCTGCCAATTTCGCCACCCCGGCGTGTAACGTGAAACTCCTGCGCTTTGGACGAGGAACTCGTGATCGGCTTTGTCAGATTAGCAATCTGCAAAGGAGTGTCACATGGGTGCGCACTGTATGGCCGCTCCAGATTCGCGCAATCGCCGAGTTGCGGCCTTTGCACGCGCGACGGGGCTTCTACGCAACACTGAACGGAGGCGCGGCAACGACGGGAAGAAACGCAGAGGTAAATGGGAGCTTTAACGCCAGGCCTCGCGCAAACAGCGGATGAAGTTCCCGTGCATGATGTTCTCCACATCCGCGCCGCTGTAACCCCGCTGGCGCAGCACATCCGCGACGCGGGCCACATCCGCGATCGTCTCAAGGTCCCGAGCGGTCTGCTCGCGACCGAAGGCGCCATCCAGGTCTGAGCCGATCCCGCTGTGCAAAGCGTTGCCGGCGATTTGGCAGACATGATCGATATGATCGACGAGATGGCTCAGCGCGACCCCTGTCTCTTCCGGCGTCGTTTTGCCGCGCACCCAGTTGGGCATCAGCATCCAGGCATCGAGGGTCGCGCCGATGACCGCATCGCGTTCGATCAGGGCGCGGATCATCTCGTCGCTGAGCTGCCGATTGTGCGGCACGATCGCGCGGCAGTTGTGATGGCTGGCCCAGAGTGTTCCCCCGAAAAGATCGAGTGCTTCCCAAAAGCAATGATCGCACAGGTGCGTCACATCCAGGATCAGTCCAAGGCGCTCGATTTCGCCGAGCAATTCGTGCCCGCGCGCGTTGAATCCCCCGGTCGCGTCCGTGCCGTTCGCGTAAATGCCGGGCCCGTAATGCGCCGGGCCAATGGCGCGCAAGCCTTCTGCCACCGAGCGCTCCAGGTGCCGCAGAGTGACGAGCGAGTCGGCACCTTCGAGCGAAAGGATATAGCCAATCGGTAGTTTCTCACTGCGCGGTTCGAGGTCCTCTTTACTCCAAAGTGCAAGGTGCCGTTCCAGCCCTGCTCGATCCCGGATCTGCACCATTTCGCCGGCTTCCTCCATCGCGCGATACCACGCGAGCTGTGCCTGCGTCATCGCCCATGCCTGGGCAGGTGAGCGCCAGCCGAAAACCGGGCTGTAGGCATTGTGCTCAACGCGGGCGAGCTGCGTCGCGACGCAGAGGCCGATTCCACCACGACGCATCTCCGGCAACGAGACCGTGCCCCGGCCGCGATCCGGTTTATCGGTTAACCGCTCCTCGCGCCGCCGCAGCTCGTCCATCGGCTGCGTGAGGTCGCGATTCCATTCGATCGCGTTCAACGCCAGATCGAGGTGGGCATCAAAGATCATGATCCTCGGACGAGCAGTTCCCGATCTTGCGCGTCCACGAGGCTAGATGCTCAGACGACGCGCCCGGGCGTCGATCGGCCAGCGTTCTCGGGCCGCTCCGTCCTCCACCACCCACGCCTCGTGATGCAGGGCGACGGTCGGGCAGATGTGGAGGGGAATCCCGTGCAGAGCCGCGCCGATCTCGAATTCGCCCGCGCGCGGCGTTTCGATCACGAGATGCTCTTCGCTGTGCACCACGGCGGCAGCGTCGGGCAACTCAAGCAGTCGGACGCGGGGGGGAGAACTTTCGGAGGCGACCGCTTTGTAGCCGAGGTCGAGGCAAAGACGATTCGCGCCGGGTTTGCTCACGACTCTGGTGAGCAACACCGCCGCGGGCTCGAAGGGCAGATCAGCGAATTTGTCCGCGTAGCCGAAATCCCACAGCACGGTCGTGCCGGGACTCAGCTCGCGATCGGGATGGCGCGCATGAATCGGAAAAGTCGGGGCGCCTCCGGCAACCAGGCGTGGGACTGGCAGCCCCGCGCGGAGGAGTCGATTCCGCAGCTCCAGCACGCCGGCGAACGCCGCATCGCATTGCGCGGTGCGCGCGGTCAAATCCGGTTCGTGGATGTGGCCATCGTAGGCATGCAACCCGCCGGCGCGCAGACCGGCTGTTTCGGCGATGAGACGATAGATGCGCGCTGCTTCGTCGCCGGGAGCGACGCCGGTCCGGTGCATGCCGCAGTCGAGATCGAGCAGCACCTCGATGACGAAACCGGCACGCGTGGCGGCGGCGCCCAGCGCCCGCACGGAGGCTTCATTGTCGGCAATCGTGGAGAAGTGCGTTGCGGGAAATTGTTGCTGCAGCTCGATGAGGCGATCGATTGCCGGCCCGACGGGCGGAAACGCCAGCAGCACGTCGAGCGCGCCGGCGACGGCAGTCATCTCCGCTTCCGCGATCGTGGCGCACTTGAACTTCGTGATCCCGTGCTGCAACTGAAGCTTCACGAGCGGGCCCAGCTTATGCGTCTTCACGTGCGGACGCAGTCGCTCGGGACCGCCCGCGATCTCGATCATCAGTCGGATATTCCGTGCAACGCGCTCGATGAAAATGAGCAGCCCTGGCGAAGAGATTTCCGCCTCGTTCTGGAGCTTGAACCAGTCGCTGTTCACGGTGCCGGCTGCAGCTCAAACATCGCTTCAATCTCCACCGCGATGTTGCCTGGCAACGGACCCATCCCGACAGCACTGCGCGTCCCGATGCCATTCTCCTGACCCCAGATTTCCGCAAAGAGTTCGCTGCAGCCGTTGATCACTTTCGGATGATCGTAGAAATCCGGCGCCGAGCTCACCATGCCGAGCAGTTTCACCACGCGCTTCACGCGATCGAGGCTGCCCAGCTGTGCGCGCAGGGTGGCGAGGATCGTGAGCCCGACCTGCCGGGCCGCGGCGTAACCTTCCTCGAGCGAAAGATCCCGGCCGACGACACCGGTGATGAGCGTGTTATCGGCGCGCAACGGTCCGTGCCCGGAGACGTAGGCGGCATTGCCGAAGATCAGGAGCGGCTTGTAAACCGCGACCGGAACTGGCGCCGACGGAAGTTCCAGCTTCAGCGCGAGGAGTGCGGATTCAGGGGTCATCGAAATGGGGTCAGCAGGCGGGGCAAGTGAGCGTGCTCCAGCGCGTTCGGGGCTCACGCAGAAGATTTGAAGAAGTCGCCGCGAAAAGCCAAGCGCCGCGCTTTCCAGCACGTCGATTGAGCAATGAACGACTCGAACAACATCGCGGCCGGGATGATCACGTGCTCGCGGGTTGGTACGTTCGCCTAATTCGGTTGTGACGATCCTGCGACTTCCGTCGAGTCCGCCCTCGCTGCCGGGTGGATCTTGGAGACCATGGAGGCGCCACGCCGGCGCGTGAGCCACCAGACTCTTGCGAGATCCACCACGCCGACGGCGGCGCGATCGATCAATCCATACTTCGATTTGCCGTGCAGCCGCGGTCGATCGAACACGTCGAGATGACGGACAGCCAGACCTGCACGCATCACGAGAACGGGAAGGAAACGGTGCATCGAAGCGAAATACGGCAGCGCCAGAAACACCTCGCGCCGAAATGCCTTCAGTCCGCAAGCGGTGTCACGCGTCTGGTCCTGGAGTAATCGGGAGCGCACCCAATTGGCGAAACGGGAGGCGAACCGTTTGGCGGCCGGATGGGCATGGGTCACCCGCTGACCGGCCGCAAGACCGACTCCCGGCGCTTCGGCCAGCGCGACCAGCGCGAGCAGATGACGCGGATCATTTTGCCCGTCGCCATCGATCGTCACGACGACCGGTGCGCATGCGGCGCGCGTGCCTGTCATGATCGCGGCACTTTTCCCGCGACTCCGTGCATGCGCGGCATGCCGGAGCACGTGATGCGCTCGGGACAACTGTTGCAGCACCAGCGGGGTGCCGTCGGTGCTGCCGTCATCGACGATGAAAATCTCGAAGCTTTCGCCCGCGAGCAGGTTCGTGATTTCTTCCACCACAGCCGGCAGATTCTCGGCTTCGTCTTTGGCTGGAATGACGATCGTAAATCGCAGGGTCTCGCTCATACGCGGGCTTCACGGCGAGGCGGTATAGATGCCGATATCGACACGACGAAGCCGGCCGATTGAGACTCCCGTGACCCGCTCGCGCAAGACCGCATGCCGGCCCAGCGTAGCCAGGCGGGCCAGAAATTCCGGCTCCACGCGTCTTTCCACGATGGCGACGCGGCAGCCGTCAGCTTGAAGAAAATCCGCGGCGGTGGGTGCAAAAACGAGTTGGGTCGAGGTGCCCCCCAGAAAGACGAGGCTTGGCTCATGGAAGCCTGCGGCTGCGATCTGCGGATTGGGGCAATTGGCCTGGCGCACCACCGCACCCATCAGACGCGGCACCACCCAGACACTCTCGAGGGAGGGGACCACCAGGCCGAAAGTTGCCCCATTGAGCAAAATCGCTCCCGTGGCGAAAACGGCGGCGAAGGCCGGTGGGGTCAGGCGCTTCGCATGCAGTGCCCATCCAAAAAGCGCCGCCCCGGACCCGGCAATGATGAGCGCGGCCACCGAGATCCATCCCTCCAGCGCGAAGTGCAAACCGGCCCCGAGCGCGAGGTAGATCACAGCACCCGAAGTCATCACCCAAGCCAGCGGACGATTCGGTCGCCGGCCGTCCACGAGAGCCAGCGCCAGGAGCGTCGCGATCGCCGGATAGACCGGCAACACGTAATGCGGGAGCTTTGTCACGATCAGTTCGAACGCGATCCAGGTCGGCACGATCCAGGCGAGGCAGAACCGCACCGGGCGATCATGCCGCCGGCGCCAAATCCACGGTGCCGCGGGGATTACGAACGCCGACGCGGGCCAGAAAGTCAGCCAGTAGGACAGGAGGTAAGTTCCCGGCGGGAGGCCGTGACTCTGCTGACCCGAAGCGACTTTACCCAGCATACTCGGGCCCAGTGCGATCTGGAGAAACTCGCCGCCGCTGCGCACCGTGATCGCGACAAGCCACGGCAGCACCAACAGCAGCATGAGCGCGAAACCAGAGCGAAGCCGCAGCGCCCGCAGCCACGCCAGCGAGCGATCCTGCCAGCTCAGCGTCACCGCTGTGAGGCCGACGACGAGAAGGATGAGCGGTCCTTTGAGCATGATGCCGGCGGCCAGCGCGACCCAGAAGAGCGCTGCCTGCACACGGGTCACCGGCAGGGATAAATAGGCACGAGCCAGAAAGCCGATCGCGCCGAGGATCGTACTCAGCAGAACGGCGTCGATCTTGCCGTCGCGCGCCTCGAAACCGAGCAAGACGCTCGCGGCCATGAACAGAGCCGCGGCGAAAGCAGCCGTTTCGCCCGCCAACGTCATGGCAACCCACCAGGTGAGGAGAACAGCCAGGATTGCTCCCGCCAAAGAAGGCAAACGGTGCACCCAAATCGGGGCGTCAACGCCAGTGCCGGTCAAACGTGCCGCCGCTACATGCAGCCAATAAATGCCGACTGGCTGGAGGTAGCGCGGCTGGTTCTGAAAGCGAATATCGATGTAATCCCCGGCCTCCATCATCTGTTTGGTCGCCTGTGCGTAGCGCGCCTCGTCGCGGTCGATCGGTGGAATCGAGAAGAAGCCCGGCAGGAAAGCGCACAGTCCCACCACCGTCAGCACCAGTATCACTCGCACCCGCGACAATGTGGAACCGGCGAGCAGAGCCTCGATGAAGCGGACAAGTCCGCGGGCGTCCTGTTCGCCAGGGCCCGGCGGCGTCACCTCTGTTCCCATGCGATGACGTGAGCGCGATTCAATGGGTTGCGGCGGTGGAGGGGCACTCACCAGGAACATGGGAGATGCTCGTCAACATACAGGAGATGATGACGCAGGTTCGATCACGTTTGCGAGGGAGCTTCCCCGTCGCGGTCGTCTGTGGAAGTGAGGCGCGTGCGTCGAACCTGATTGTGCTGTGGGATTTCACCAGCCGCAGCGGAGATTTTGTGATTAGCGGGTGACCGAAAAGGTGCTAAAAACCTCTTCCGCTGGCACCTCGTACGTCGGCGCCTCCCCCCGATTCAGCCCCCCATGCACTCTGTCCTAAAACTAACTGCGATCACCATTTCCCTTGGCCTTCTTACCTGTCTCCGTAGCGAGGCAGCGGTTGGTGAGGTGAGTTCCAAACCGTTCAAAAAGTCTGTGCGATCCACAGTGGAGAAGCTGTTCGAGGAGATCCCGCCCGCGCAGTCGGGCGTGTTATCGAAGCAGACGATCGCGCAGGATCATCCTCTTAGTTTCCTCTATCATTCCGGCTTTGTGGTCGGAGGAGTGGCGATTGGGGATCTCACGGGAGACGGCTTGCCGGACATCTTCATTGCGGGCGCGGCTGGTCCAAACGTGGTCTATCGCAACAAGGGCGAATTTCAGTTCGAGGACATCACGAAGGCAATCGGCGGCGGCATCGATGGAGGCAATCACTGGACCACCGGCAGTACGCTGGCGGACATCGACGGTGATGGAGATCTCGATCTTTACCTGTGCAACTACGAATCGCCCAACCAGCTTTTCCTGAACACCGGTGCGGCAAAAGGCGGCATTCCGAAGTTCCGCGAGGTCGCTCAAGTGGCCGGGGTTGCGGCCGTTGATTCCAGCCACAGCGCTTACTTCGTCGATTACGATCGGGACGGCGACCTCGATATGTTCCTGCTGACCAACAAGGTCGAAGATCCGCAGGGATTTGCCTCGAAGGAGCGCTCGCCGGTCGCCCACGACGGGACCGCATGGCGGATGTTGCCGGGCATGGATCGCTACTATGATTTTTGGAAGTTCGATGCGGAGAACTCGGGGGTCGAGCCGGTGGGGCGTCCGGACATTCTGTTCCGGAATGACGGTTTGAATGCCGAGGGGATTCCGACGTTCAAGGATGTGACCGGGCAGGCGGGGATCAGCGGGCGCGGCGACGGGCTTTCGGCGACGTTGTGGGATTACAATCAGGACGGGTTCCCAGACATCTACGTGGCGAACGACTTTCTTTCGGAGGATCGGCTCTGGCACAACAACGGCGACGGCACTTTCCGGAACGTCCTCCCCGCAGCCGCGCCGCACACTTGCTGGTTCAGCATGGGTGCTGATGCGGGTGATCTGAACAATGATCTGCTGCCGGATTTCTTCCTCGGAGATATGTCCGCAACGACCCACTACAAAGGGAAGACCACGATGGGAGCGATGGGCGGGACCAGCCTGAAGCGCGCAGTGACTTCTCAGCCGCCTCAGTACATGCGGAACACCTGCCTGCTCGGAACGGGCACGGGTCGTTTCCTGGAAGCCGCGTTTCTGCTCGGCATCGCGAGCACGGACTGGACGTGGGCGATCAAGTTTGGCGACTTCGATCATGACCAGTGGCAGGACGTTTACATCACGAACGGTGTGATTCGGGCGATGAACCACTCCGACTTCAAAATCGACGAATCCAAGCGCGGCGGGAAACACGACTGGGAGTTTTACAAGGATCAGCCGACCCGTCCGGAACAGCACCGCGCCTATCGCAATGAGGGGCACCTCCACTTCCAAGACGCCAGTGCGGACTGGGGGTTAAACCGAACGGCGGTCACCTACGGATGCGCCTGGGGAGATCTGGATGCCGATGGCGACCTCGACCTTGTCGAGATCAACCTCGATGAACCGCCGACGCTTTACCGGAACTCCGCGTCCGGCAAAGCCAATGGGAGTTCGGTCGTATTCAGACTCAAAGGCAAAGCGCCCAACACGGAAGGGATCGGCGCGCAGATCGTGATCACAACCGACTCGGGCAGTCAGATGAGGCAGCTCTTTCCGACGTCGGGATACCATTCGCACAATGAAGCTCTCGTTCACTTTGGTCTCGCGGGAGACAAGGCAGTGAAATCGGCAGTCGTCACATGGCCCGACGGCTCCGCCTCGCAGCTGCAGAATCTGGCGGTGAACCACACGCACACCGTGTCCTTCCCGGCGGAGGCAAAGAAGCCGGAAGCCAAGCCGAAGCCGGCGCCGATGTTCGTCGCCGCCAGGAGCTTCCCGCCGATTCGGCACCAGGAGAAGTTATACGACGATTACGCCGATCAACTGCTGCTGCCACACAGCCTTTCGCAGCTTGGGCCGGCCATTGCGTGGGCGGATGTGAATGGCGACGGACATCAGGACTTTTATCTCGGAGGCGGCGCGGGTCAGGCAGGGGAGTTGCGCCTTGGCAACGGGAAGGGCGGCTTCAGCGCTCAATGGGTCGAGGCTTTTCAAGCCGACAAGGAGAGCGAAGATATGGGGGTCGTTTTCTTCGATGCGGACGGAGACGGGGATGCGGATCTTTTCGTGGCGAGCGGCTCTTATCAGTTCAAAGAAGGAGATCCCAAACTCGCGGACCGGCTTTATCTCAATGATGGGCACGGCGCCTTTAAGAAAGCTCCGGAGGGGACGCTGCCCGAGTTCTTGAAAGCAAGTGGTCCCGTGGCTGCTGTGGATTTCGATCGCGACGGCGACGTGGATGTTTACGTGGGAAGTCGCGTTGTCCCCGGTGAATATCCCGTGACTCCTGCGAGCCGTCTTTTGCGGAATGACAGCAAGGGCGGACGGGTGGCATTCCGCGACGTGACTGACGAGATCGGTGGCAAGGCACTCCGAATGTCTGGGATGGTAAGTGGGGCCGTCTGGTCGGACGTGAATCAGGACGGCTGGTCAGACCTGCTGCTGGCTCACGAATGGGGCGCGGTGAAGTTATTCATCAACATCAAGGGTACGCTGAAGGAACGCGATGGTAGCAATGATGACCTGGCGCTGAATACGGGCTGGTGGACGAGCGTGGAAACGGCGGACCTCGATGGCGATGGAAGACTCGACATCATTGCGGGTAACTTCGGCTACAACACGAAGTACAAGGAGCCGAGCCGCGAAAAACCGAAGCTGCTCTACTTCGCGGACTTCGATGGAACCGGCAAAAAGAACATCGTGGAGACAAAGCGGGAGGGCGACACGCTGTATCCCGAGCGGGGGCGAAGCTGCAGCTCTATCGCGATGCCCTTCATCAAAGACAAGTTTCCGACCTACCACGCGTTCGCGCTCGCGAGTCTCGTCGATGTGTATGGGCCTGCGCTGGACAAAGCCGACAAGTTCGAAGCGAACACCCTCGGGACGGGGATCTTTTGGAACGATGGAGCTGACGCGCAGGGAAGGCCGGTGTTTCGGTATCAAGCACTGGACCGGATCGCGCAGGTCGCGCCGGCTTTCGGCATTTCCACGTCCGATGTTGATGGTGATGGACGGGCCGATCTCCTCCTGGCTCAGAACTTCCACAGCCCGCAGATTGAAACGGGGCACTACGACGGCGGTCTCGGTCAGCTTCTGATGAACCGCGGAAACCGCACCTTCGAACCGATCCCGGCGGGACATTCCGGAATCGTGCTTCCGCGTGATTCGAAGGCCTTAACGGTCGCTGACCTCGACGGCAACGGGGTCACCGATTTGGTGGTCACGACGAACAACGGTCCGTGCGAGGCGTTGCTGAACTCGCAGACGACTCCCTCGCACTTCCTCTCAGTTGCGCTCCCGGCGAGTAAGGCGCCCGGAATGCGGGTGACGCTGGAGATCGAAGGCGTCCCGTCGCAGACTCAGGAATTCCATGCGGGATCGGGATATCTCAGTCAGGCTCCTTCAGTGCTCACTTTTGCGACTAACGGATCGAGCGAGCCGCGTCGCCTCAAAATCCAGTGGCCAGATGGACGTGCCGAACAGCAAGTGGTGAAGGCCGGCGAAGCGGTCGTGGTAGTTGCTCAGCCGACCACCGCTTCGGCAAAACGATGAGACTCATCCAAGTCGCCTCGGCGCTCGCCGTAAGCGCCTGCATCGCGCTCGCGGCCGAAGAGGGAGCCGTGCCTGCGAACCGGGTTCCGACTCCATCCGCGCAAGCCGTTTTGGCCGCCATCGCCAAAGGGGACGCGCCCGCCGCCTTCGCCGCCGCTACAGAGGGAGAGCAAAAGGGGGATGCGACCTGCGTTTACCTGCTCGGGCAGATGCACGAGCAGGGAAGAGGCGTCCAAAATGCGGACCCGATCAAAGCGTTCGCGCTCTACGAGCAGGCCGCCAAAAGCGGAGTCCCCGAGGCGCTATCGGCCGTGGCTCGTTGTCTGGAGACGGGCGTCGGGACCAAGCCCAATCTCGAGAAGTCACTCTTCGTCTGGCAACAGGCCGCAGAAGCTGGTGATCCTCCGGCCTTGGGGCGAATGGGCCTTGCAGAGATGGCAGGACACGCTCGTCCAGTCAGCTTCGAGACGGCGCGAGCTTGGATCGAGAAGGCTGCCCAGGCGCGCGATCCTTTAGGGAAATGGCTGTTGTCGCGCTTCTACGACCAGGGTCTCGCAGGGATCACCGTCAGCGCATCGAAAGCGGTCGAGCTTTGCTCCGAGGCAGCGGCCGCGGGGCAGCTGGATGCAATGAATCAGATGGGTCAGTATTACGCCGCCGGACGCGGGCTTCCGCAGGATTCGGTCGCGGCTGCCGGGTGGTATCGGTTGGCGACCGACTACGGCCATTCCGGCGGCGCAGCTGCCCTGGCGCTCTGCTATTTCGACGGTCGCGGCGTTCGTCAGAACGATCGGCTTGCGACGGAGCTTGCCAGCAAAGCTGCACGCGCCGGGGAGCCCCGTGGTCAATATCTACTCGGACGCATTTTCGAGGAGGGAGTGGGGTGCGCTCCGAGCCCGGTGTTCGCTCTCGCCTATCACCTGCGTGCTTCGAAGAACGGAGTCAAAGAAGCTTCCACTGCGATCGACCGGCTCCGGACGAAGCTGCACGTCACAGCAATCAAACAGGCGGAGAAGCTGGCGGAACAGCCAGCGTTCCATCTCGATCCGGCCTCAGCGACTACCCAAACTCATCCCGAAGCACAACTCGCGGCGCCGTTTACACCAAAGTAGGATTCCTTCGTTGACAAATCTGCCCTGCCGACGATAACCGATCACGGCTCCCCCCGAACCTCCCCCGTCCTTCCCCATGCAAACGAACCTCGCGCGGTACGCCGCGGTCCCTCTCACTGCGGTGCTCCTTTGCAGCAGTGCCTTCGCTGTTGATTACACCTGGAAGGGTGGAGGCAGCGTGGACATCCTGGACCCGGTCAACTGGGTGAATGGTGCGGTTCCGCCGAATGATGGCACCAGCATCAACCTTAGAGCCACCGACAAGCTTCTTTTTGTGGATAACGCGCCGGTGATCCCGAACGACTCCGGTCGTGCGATCAATCTCGCGGCCGGAGCCCAGATCGTCGGCAATAGTGCCGGCAATAAACCGATTGATGCCCTCGTGAATATGCAAGGCACCGGTCCCGATGGGAATGGGGCGCTATACATCAGCAGTGGCGGTTGGGTCCTCCCGCAGAACCTGACGCTCACCGGTGCGACTACCATTACCTCGATCGGCCAGCGATTTCGGATCGATGGCGGGCCAAACCGATTGGATCTCGGCGGTCAGACTCTGATTGTCCGGGGATCCGGCGAGACGAATTTGGTGAATACCAACGTTTACGGGACCTCCGGAACGATCATCGCCAGGCAGATTTTCTCCATGGAGGGGCAGACTCGGCTCGACCCGAACGTCACGGTAGATATGGCGCCCGGTACGCTTTATACGTCATGGGACGGCGGAAATGCTCGACGGGAGGCGGCTGTGAAGTTGCGCGATGGAGCGCAGATCGAGACTCGCTTGCGCGACGCGAATCTAACCTTCGTGGGTCCGATCACCGTTGAAGCCGGGGACACTGGAACTCTCAGGGCGCAAATCCAAAACAATGGTGGTGAGGCAGGTAACGGAACCGATATGCGACTGAACGTCATTGGCACCGTTGCCGGGGGCGGGCGGATCCAGCAGGAAGGGAACGGAACCCTGATCATGTCCGGGAACAACACCTACTCCGGTGGAACAAACCTGGGAGGAGCGGCAGGTTCGGTCCTTGCCGCCAGCAATACGGCTTTGGGAACCGGCTCGGTCAGCGTGGGTGCTGCTACCACGCTTCACTTGTCCAACGCGGGCGGACTCGAGTCTCGCGACGATCTGGGGATAACCGCGGACGCAGCAGTCGGCACGTTGGTGAACCCGCTGCTGACTGGCCTCCACTCGGCGCAAGATTTGGGGACGGCTCGCTTTACCTACACCGGCAAAATCAACAACACTTCCGGCGGCGATTTGGTCTACACGTTCGTGGAGCAGTATGACGACGAGGTTTACCTCACCGTTAACGACAATATGGTGCTCAACAATTCGAGCTGGGATATCCCATCGAACGGCCAAATTGTCCTTCCTCCAGGCGAACATAACATCCGGGTCAGTGTTCGCGACCAGGACGGGGGAGCGGGGCCGAACAACGGCAACAATAACGCATCACCAGGATGGAATGTTGCCGATCCCGCATTCGATATTGGAGTCGGTTATACGACCGCTCTGCCTTTGGGTGGTGCCACCGTGACTCCTACCGATTACAAGCCGTTGGGTGGTGGGTTCGAAGTCTATCAGCCAACCGATCGCACGCTGGCAAATAGCTTTTCGGTGAATAGTCCTCTGACTCTCACCACGACCCAGATGCACGGCTACAAGGCCACGTTGACCGGTGTTGTCTCTGGTGCGGAAAGTCTGATCATTCAAGGCTCCGCAGATACCGTGACGGATCAGTTGATCCTAAGTGGAGCAAACACGTACGCTGGGAACACGACCGTCCAGGCAGGTGCAAACCTGCGCGTCACGGGGTCGCACGTGAATGCCGGCGCTTACACCGTGGAAACGGGTGCAGTTCTCTTGATCGACGGCACTCTGCAGGTGACGAATGTCGCGACGCCGAATACTCCGGCCGACCTTCTCTTCACGAACGATGGCGTTGCGTCGTTCGGCGCGTCTGCCGTGGTCGCCCTGGAGCTCTTCTCCAACCTTCCCGATGCTCAAGGGGCAGCCCTCGAGAACGATGAGTTGATTACTGGCGGTTCCATCGCCCTAACCCTCGGCGGAACACTAACTGTCACGAACCCCAACAACATCAACGATTGGTCGCTCGGAAACACTTGGGACTTGTTCGATTGGAGTGTCCCTCCAACCAGCACATTCACGACGGTGAATCTCCCCACGCTGCCTCCGAATTTGAGTTGGAACACGTCGGACCTCTATTCGGGCGGAACAATAGGTATCGTCCCGGAGCCATCCTCCGCTGCTTTGCTGGCCTTCGTCGCAGGCGCAGGGTTATTCGGGAGACGCCGGCGTTTGTCCTAGGTCGGCGGCACTTTCCAGACACTCCAGCGGGAGCATCACGACTTGCGAGTGGAGGCGCAAGATGCGGAACGGCAACCCAGCTTCACCGGCAGTCGTCTTGGTGGGCAACAGCGTGTGATGCGTCCTCGTCTTATCTTCCGCGAGGCTTGGAGGGTGTCCTGAACTTTGAATCGGGAACGCCGAAGGTGTTTCATCATCGAGCCCAAGGTCGCGAGGAACGAGCTACCCTGGGTCTGGGGTCAAAAGGTGGGTCCACTCTGAAGGAGTGGAAGCACAATACCTCGCTCGCCATCTCTCGATGCAACTCCGTTGGAGTTGGAACCCTTTCCCCTGAATTCCCAGGGTAGTTCGTCCCTCGCAACCCGAGGCTGATGGATGCAACGCCTTCGGCGTAAGAGCCGCAAAGTGCATAATAGGGTCTAGTTGGCTTCTCCTGTCTAGAGCGTGTCATGCGCTCATGGGCGCGCCAACGCCGAGGGCGTTGCATCAACCAGCCCAGGGTTGGCGCGACGGAGGAGCGCTTACCCTGGGTTCGCCCCGAAGGGCGCCAACCCCACAGGGGTTGAATCGAACGATCCCCGTCCAGAGATGCAACCCCTGCAGGGTTGAGCGCTTTTCGCACGCTTGTTCCCAGGGTAGCTCGTCCCTTGCAACCCTGGGCTGAAGGATTTGAACGCCTTCGGCGTTCCCGTCTCGAAGTTCATGACACGCTCTAAGGACCGGAGACGAAGCTACCAACGACGCTCGAGTAACCGTTGGCGTTGGTCTCTCCAGTGAGGCGCCCGCTGTTCGGAGCTGCGTGATCGAGCGTGTAGAGAAACTCCAGGTCGAAACCATACGCTGTAGTGCTGTCCCACCGCATGTAAAGTTGCGAGGTGAACTGGCCAGGCGTGTAAGTCGCCGTCTTGATTGCCCCGCTGCCCGAGTTGCGCAGTGTCCAGGTGCCACCCGTCCCAGCCGCATTGAAGACGACGTCTGAAACGAACGGAAAATTACTGGTGAAGGTGAAGTTGCGCCCGCCAACGCTTGCGGGGACGAACTTCGCGGCCGTTTCGCCGTAGGCCACCCGCGCCATCCGAAAGAAATGCGTCATGCCAGTGGCGAGCGCCGTGACATCCTGCTGGTTCGCCGACGCGGTGGTGGCGCCGGAGTAGCTCGCGCGGAAGGGAGTCCATCTGAAGAGATCGTCGCTATGATAGCCACGGAGAGCGGAGAAAGGCAGGGCGTCGAAGGTAAGCAGGTAGCTCGCGCCCTGCCTGCTCAAGCGAGGCTGCGCGTTCAGCACTTTCGGGAGCCCGGCCGGACGCAGATCGAACGCCGTAAGGGACGCGCCGTGGATCTGAATCGACCGAATGACGATCGGGTTAAGCGGCCGGTCCGCCGGCACGCCGCCGGAGCCCGTCGTGGCCGTGCTGTTGATTTGATCGCACACCGCCTGACCTGCCGTGACCGTTCCGAAGACCGCATGCTTGTCGTCGAGGTTCGGCGTCGCTGCCGCCGTGATGAAGATCTGGCTGCCGTTCGTGTGCTTTCCACTGTTCGCCATTGAGACCACGTACGGGCCGCTGTGCCGCAGCGTCGGGTCGAACTCGTCGCGGAAGCTGTATCCTGGTCCGTCGGTGCCATCGCCGGCCCGTGAGCCGACCTGGCTCATGAAACCGGCGATCACGCGATGGAAGATGATCCCGTCGTAAAACGGCTCGTGGCGAATCCGACCAGTCGAAAGCTCCAGCCATCCGTGCTGGCCGGTCGCCAACCCAATGAAGTTCGCAACGGTCACCGGAGCTTTGACGTGCTCCAGCGTGATCGTGAAAGTCCCAGTCACGCCGCCGCCGACTTGTACCTCTGCGTAAATTTGCGCACGCAGCGTTGACGATGAGCTGCTGAGAAGAACAGCCGCCAGAGCGGCGAGCCGAAGGAAGTGGAACATGACGGGGGGCGAAGGTCGGCGCACGGTAACCCGCGAACGGGATGCGTCAAACAGCGCGCTTCGCCGGTGCTGACCGAACGAACGGCTGCCGTGGAACGCATGTTATACGCGAACGTATGTGGGTGTGGACAGCGGGCGGAGTCGCCGCATCGTTGCTGACTGAGAGCACTGGAAAACCGCTGCTTGCAGAAGGCGAACCGCCGAAAACCCGTGCGCTGCAGTGGGGTCACTCCCCGTTTTCGCTGACTGGGCTTCGGATGAACTCTCGTGGAGCGGATGGCCAGAGGCTCGGGGCGTGAGAAGCGCCCCGAGCCGACGACGCCGACTCCGGATGCCTGCTTGAGAACGGTTCACCGATGCGCGGCTTCGCCTTCTGTCCATCACAACCAAAGTAACTATGAGTAAACCGACCTTAAAGCAATTCACGAATCCACCGCCGACGCTGGGCCGGCAAGGCCGCGCCGTCGGTCTCGACATCCATCCCGACAGCTTCGCCGCCGCCGTCCTGCACGGACGCGATCCGCTGAGCGCCCGCGTCCTCCACAGCGTGACGCGGCAACCGCTCGGGGCCCTTGGCGCCTGGGCGGAGCGCCACACGACTCCGGCCGACGTGCTGCTGATCGAGGCGAGCGCGAACACCTTCACCATCGCCGAACGGCTGCGCGCTTTGGGCCGGCAGGTGGTGGTCCTGGAGAGCCACCGGGCCGGTCAGATCGGCAAAAGCTATCTGGCCAATGACAAGGTCGATGCGGCCAAGATCGCCCGGATCTACTTGAGTGGCCTGGCCATCAAAGTCTGGCAGCCCGACGCCGAGACCCGGCAGCGTCGCGAGTTACTCTCGACCTATCAGCGCTGCGTCAAAGACAGCACCCGCGCCCAGCAACACCTGCGCAGCTTCCTTAACGAACATGCTCTGCGCCTGCCGGCCGGGTTCCGCCTCTGCCGGCCCGAAGCGTTGCCGCGGCTGCTCACCTTGCAGGAGTGGAGCCCGCGCCAGAAGCTCTTGCTGGGTGAGATGCACGGCAGCCTCATCGCCACCCGCGAGCGCCGCACCCGACTGCGCCGCATGATGGCCCTGGAGATCGAGGAAGCTCCGGAGTTCCTGCGCCTCTACAAACTGGCCGGGCTCAACCTGATCACCACCTATGCCCTCATTGCAGTCATCGGCGACATTACCCGCTTTGCCAGCAGCAAGAACCTTGTCAGCTATCTCGGCCTCAATCCCAGCGTGGTGGAAAGTGGCGAGTTTGAAGGCGGCGGCGCCTTGCATGGCCACGGCCGTGGCAGCCTCCGCGCCTTGCTCATCCAGGCCAGCAAACGGCTGCTGACCACCGTCAACCCCCTGCAGAAGTGGGGCCTCTCCGTCGCCCTGCGGCGCGGGCAGAACAAGGCGGCGGTCGCCGTTGCGCGCAAGCTGACAGTCGCCGTTTGGCATGTCCTGCAAGGGCACTGGAACAAGGCCCTGGAGGAAACCACCACGCTCCTGACAAAGCTCAGCAAGCTGGCCACCGAACTCGGC
>JAQGOK010000148.1 GCA_028293645.1 Chthoniobacter sp. | reverse complement strand
TCGCCGACGCTTCTCACCAACTCCGCCCATTGCTGGAACCCGCCTTCGTCGCAACCCGGCGCCGGGATTCCGCGGAGACCGAGATTCGGTCTGGATTCCTCACGCGACGAGCATTCCACGAAAACCTCGGCCGTCGCTGGTGGGCGAGGTTTCTCCAACCGGAGCGGTGTCGTGCCGAAGAGGTCGGGTAAATCCGGGAGGCACAGGAACGACACTTCCGGCAGAGCAAACAAGTGCCCAATCCCGCGCCATGAAGCACGCTCCACTGCCGAGGGCATTGCCGTGGAGAGGCGGTACGCCGAACGCTGCACCGTCCGCTCGGCGGCTGAGGTGATCACTGGCCAGGGATCGCCGAGGCGGACCACGTAGGCTTTGCGCCCGCCTTGCGCGAAGAAGCTGCGCACAGCCGAGCCCAGCGCGGTGTCGCAGCGGCCGGCCGAGTTGCCGATGGGTCGCGCATCCCACGCAAACAGCGCGTCGAATACGCCCCACGTGTCCACCGGCACCGGAACATCGTTCAGCTCGAGCAGGTCCACCGCTGGAATCTGTCCCGCCCGGTTCAGATAATCCGTCGCGCTCCACCAATCGACGGTCGCCGGCGGAAGCCAGACCCTCAGCAATTCCTCAAAGAGTCGCTGCTCGGGAACGCTCCGCTTTCCGGTCTCCGCGGTGCGCTTCCATCCGACATCGGAAAGCCATTCGCAAAACGCCCGGCTCGATTGACCTGCCGGCACCACATCCTCCGGGATCAATCGCTCGCTCGTCGGCAAGGCCGGGCCGGTCCAGCCGAGCTTTCCGAGCGCAGTTTGGAGCGTCGCCCGTTCCGCAGCCAAAGGACCCGCGCGGCGCGCGACGAAGCCCATGAAGCAGGCGATGTCGGCGCGAGCGGGGTCGCTCTCAACCGGCGGTGCGGCGGCGACGAAAGACAGTCCATCCATGGCAGGGACACTCGGGAATACGGGAATCGCCGGGCTCAGTTGGCCGCCTCGACTTCCATGCTTTCGCTCGAAAGAACCAGCTCCTCCATGGCCACGTCGCCGCCGCCTTTGGCCGCGAGCGTCGGCCCTGTGTATTTCATTGGGACCACGCCGCCGAGCGTCCACTTCTGGACCGGTGTGCCGGACTCGTTCCGTAGTGTGATGACGACGGTGCGCTTGCCGACTATCCCCTGGTTGCGCGTTTGCGTGATCCACGCCCACAGGTCACTGGAACTGACGATGCCGCGCTTGAGCGTGACGTCGCCGACCTTGTGAATGCCCGGCACTTTCCGGACGTGATTCGGCCGGTCGTTGCCGTTGCGGTATTCGGCGATGGTGATTTCGTTGCTCAACCCGGAGACATCGGAGAACCCGCCGAGCGGCTGGTCTTCTCCGATCGGGCCGTTGAGGTTCACGGCGAAGTTGAACGCGCCGTAGGGAGTCGTGCGATCTGGCATGGCTTATCTCGTTTTGAGGGATTGGTTTTTAGGTCCGTTCGTCGGCGGTTTTCTGGCCGATGCGGAAGATGACGAACTCGGCTGGCTTCAACGCGGCGACGCCGACCAGGCAAATGAGCCGCCCGTTATCGAGGTCGTTTTGGGTCATCGTGCTGCGATCGCAGCGGACGAAGAACGCCTCCTTGGGGGTCGCGCCGAGCAGGTTGCCGGACACCCATTCATTGTAGAGAAACGACTCCACGGTTTCGCGGACGTTGGCCCAAAGCCGCGGGCCATTGTTTTCAAAAACGGCCCACTGAGTGCCGCGGTCGATCGACGCCTCCAGATAGAGGAAGAAGCGTCGCACGTTGACGTATTTAAACTCTGGATCCGACGATGCCGTCCGCGCGCCCCACACCCGATAGCCACGCCCGGAGAGGTAACGCAGACAGTTTACGCCGACGGGGTTGAGCAGCTGATTCTCCGCGTGATTGACGTCACGCTCGAACCTCAGCGCGCCGTTCACCACTTCGTTCGCGGGTGCTTTGGCCACGCTCTGAAGCGTGTCGTTGCGTGCGTAAATGCCGCAGAGGAATCCGGACGGGGGGAGGTTGATCTCGCGAGGGACGTCGTCCCGGCCGGGGCGGGCGAGGGGATTGGAAACAGTGACCCACGGGTAGTAGAGCGCGAGGCGGGACGAATCGATGCGCGCGCGCTCGAGGCGGGCTTGGGACGGGGTGAGATTCGGGGGCGTGTCGAGCACACCGATGCGATACGCGCGTGGACGTTCGACGTGACTGCGGAGCAAACCCTGGATGTTTTGAAAGTCGGCGTACGCCGAGTGCCCGGGCGCGGCGACAATGGAAACGTCTTCGAGCGAGAGCAGATGCTGGAGGGCGGCGGCGTAGGTGCCGGGTTGATTCGGCGCTCCGCCGGTCGGAGCTGCTCCGTCGATGCCGGCCTGATGGGGAGCCGCGGGAGCGATTCCGTCGAGACCGCTGCCGATCGTATGAACGGCGGTGAATCCTTCCGTCGGTCCACCGTTGACACGCGTACCGGAAAACAAGGCTTCGCGTAGTTCGAAAGCGCTCACGTTATCGCCAATGTCGAAGGCGAAAACCTGACGCATTTGTTCATCACGGGTTCGGGGATTCCCCGCCAGCGCCGTCGAGACATAACGAGGATCACCGCGGACGAAACTTACCTCGTCGAACACTTCCGACTCGCCCGCGCGGTCCTCCACGACCAGTGAAAGGGAGAGAAGATTGCCGACGATCGCAGCGGGGTCCGCAGGTAATGGAAACGCCGTCCCATCAGCCGCCGCCCAAGCGCCGGCGGGGCCTGCGGTTTGTTTGCCGAAAAGCGAAAAGGTCCCGCCGCCATCGGTGGACGCCCGCAGCAGCGCGCCCGCCGGAGCGTTGCCGAGAGCACCGAGGTTTGCCGGGGTCAGGATTTCGCGAACGATCAGCCGGCCATTGCCTCCGGCGCCGGGAAAACGGGACCGAACAAACACGCGTTCCGCGTCAGCGGGTCCGGCGCCGCGAAGGGCCAGGAGTGCGGGAGCGGCGCCGCTTTGCACGCGAGCGACATAGAGTCGGGATCCGCCTTCGTTGAAAAAATTGAGCACGGCATGCGCGAGGTAGTTCGGCTGCGTCGGAGCGAACCCGAGGGGCTCCAATCCGCCGAAGATTCGGACGAAGTCATTGAAGCTGGTGAGCAACTCGAAAACGGGGGCTTCGGTTGCTCCGACTGCCGGCGCGACCGGTCCGCGCAGGGTCGCGCCGACAAAAGCGGAAGTGCTGGTGCCGACGCCTTCGATGGATTTGGCGCGGAAGCTTGTCTCTTCGACATAGACGCCGGGGGCTAGGTATTCGGGCATAAAGTTGACTCCGTGGTATGTTCTGTGGGGCGGGCGTGAATGAGGAAGAGGAGGCGCTACGGCATCGCGAAACGGACGGTGATCTCGTGACCGGATCGGAGATTCAGCGGCGCCGGTGGATCGATGATCAACGGAGGAGCCGGAGGTGAGTCGGAGCGGCGCCGGATGACGCCAGCGGCAGAGCCGGCGAGAAGGCGCGCGATATTCGGGAGCTGATCCGGAGCGCCGGTAAAGGCCGTGTCGCGCGTGGCCTCGAGATGAACGGGTTGCGTCGTCTCGAACACGTCGGCTCCCGCACCGGGGCGGAACCGGCGCAGGTCGGTAACCGCCACCAGAGCTTCGCCGCACAAGTCACCGCGCCATTCCGTCATGCCGAGGCCAATCGGCGGGGCGGCGGGATCGCGCGGGCTGCGAAACACCCGCACAAGCACGCCAGGCTCCGCCGCGCCGGTAACCGCGTCCGTGACGTTCACCCGCAAAACGGCCCAGCCGCCGAGAACCGGCGCACCGGGCGCCCGAAAGAGCGGCACCTGCACGGGCCGCAAAACGCTGTTCGCGCTCGCGCGGTCGAGCAGTCGCGGGAGCTCGATTTCGAACTCCGCGGGAAGATAGTCTGCTCCCGCATCCGTGATCCCGATCTGCAGCTGCAAACGCGTTCCCGGCGGTGTCTCCGCCGGGTCCGGTGGATCATCGAACGAGGCGGAATATTCATCGAAGAAGGGCGCGCGCACGATGACGTGAACACCCGAGCGGTTCTGTTGAATGTGAACGTTCTGTTCGTGCAGCGGCAATTCGACGGGGGCTCCCGCGCCAGCCAAAGCGGCCCGACGGACGCTTATCTGCGCTCGGATCGTGACGGGCAACAACGTCACCGCATCGACCAAGCGGAACGCCCCGAGCACCCGGCGGTGGACCCGTTCCACAATGGTTGCAAATGGCGGCGCGATGCTCATCGCGCAGGCGTCGGCACTCCGTAGTTGAACCGCGTCGCCACGACCGGCGGGCGTTCGGGTTGTGGCGCCGGATCGATCCGAACCGCTCGGGCGACGTAGCCCAAGCTCAGACGATAGTCGGGCCGCAGAGTGTCCCAGATCCGCATCATGTCCTCGTTGCCCAGCTCTTCGGGGATAAGCTGCACCATATCCTCCGCCGCCCACTGTGCTTCCTGGCTCAATACGGTTGCGTCCAGCAAAGGCGAGGCCTGCAACTCGAGCATGGTCCAGGCGAGAACCAAATGTTCGATTTCCGCACTGTTTGCCCAGAAGGTGAACAGGTAGTGCAACGCAACCGAAAGCGGGGGTGCCGGCATCTCCGGCGTGGCGATCCGGCCCGAGTTGCGAAGGTGGGGATCGACGCCTACGTGGTAGAGGAAGATCAGCACATTCGCCGCCCCATCGCCGGGATCGTCCTCTTCCTGGATCCGTCCGCTACTCACCACACGAAAGCTGCAATTGGGCTTCGTGACATTCACAGGGAAAACTGCTGCCCGATAGGAACGTTCCAGGTTCTCGGCTAGAGAAATGCCGACGGAGCGGATGGCGGCAATATTAGCCATGCTGGGTTGTCGATCTTCCGGTGCTGTTCCACCGAACGGCATCGATCGTGCCGGATGAACCCGCAGAAACAATAGGTGGAACCACCCCGAACCCGATGAGGAGAAGTACTCGGATCGAGCCGATCGAGACCGATCATGGAGGCTGCCGTTCGATCCATTTCAGAGCCGCGCCAGCGAGGCAGCGACCGCCTCCTTGCGCTGCTCAAGCTCGCCATTGAACGACCTCACTTCGCACCTGTGTCGATCAGCAGCAGCATCTCGCGCAGAGATTGTTCGAAGGGCCCCTCCGAACGATCACTTTACCCGAATAGTAAAGTGGTTGCGGGGGTAGGATTTGAACCTACGACCTTCAGGTTATGAGCCTGACGAGCTACCAGGCTGCTCCACCCCGCGATTAGGAGTCGGAAAGTAGCGACTCGATCTCGGCAGGCAAGGGAAAACTTTGACGAACTCGACTCTTGTGGTCTTTGCGACGCTCTTGAGCCCGCCGGTGCTGTCGCTAATGCTAGCCTTTATCGAAGCTGAAGCGGCCGGGGCCGACGAAGAGCAAGCAAAGGAAGAAAAGAAATAGCTCGATCGCATGAGCCGCGCGGCCCACGCCGCCGGCGGTGTAGTCGGCCGCGGCAACGAAGAGCATGAGGAGCGTCAGGAGCAGGGCGGAAGGGCGAAAGAAGAGGCCGAGGATGAGCAACGTACAGCCGACCGTCTGAGCGAAGGTCGCGAGGAAACCCCAGAAGACTGGCCAAAACGAGATGTGCAGCTCCTTGATGGCGTAGCTTTTCCACGCGCCGATGCCACCGGCGAGCTTCGGCCAGCCGTGCAGCC
Organism: Chthoniobacter sp.; assembly: GCA_028293645.1. Taxonomy (GTDB): domain Bacteria; phylum Verrucomicrobiota; class Verrucomicrobiia; order Chthoniobacterales; family Chthoniobacteraceae; genus Chthoniobacter. Next base: position 24,865 of record JAQGOK010000148.1, on the reverse strand, counting down.
AGAGAATGATCGCCCCGAGCGAGACGCGGACGATGAGGAGCACGCTGTCGCTGTAATTCTTCAGGGCGGACCACATGGGCGGCGACGCTATGCGTCGGCGCGAAGCCGGCGCGAGTCTAAAAGGCTCCGATCAGGCGCAGGGAGGAGACAGTAGCGAAGATCAGGAGGAAGGCCTCAAAGAGACTTTGCGGAATGATGCGGATGAGTCGTTGGCCGGAGAAAATGCCGAAGGCAATGGCGGGGATCAGCACGAAATTCAGCGCAAGCGAAGAGCTGTGGATGAGCCCGAGATTTACGCTGAATGGCACCTTGAAGAGGTTGATCAGGAGGAAAAACCACGCGCTGGTGCCGACGAGTTCATACTTCGGCAGGCGGATGGCGAGAAAGTAGAGCGCCATCACGGGGCCCGCGGCGTTGGCCAGCATGGTGGTCAGCCCGGAGGCGGTGCCCATGGTCCAGGCGAAGCTGGTGGAGCGGGGGACTTGCTCGAAAAGGGCGGGTCGCCAACGCCGCACGCTCTGCACCACAACCATGATCAGCACAATCCAGCCGATGACCGGCCGGAAAGCCGGTTCACTGAGCCGGTGCATGAGGATGAAGCCGGCCACGATTCCGAAGATGGTGGGCGGCAGCATCCGCCAGATGATTTTCCACTGCGCATGCTGATGGAAGACCAGGACCGAGAGCACATCGCCGCAGATCAGCATCGGCAACAACACGCCTGTTGATTCCCGCGCTTCGAATAATTTCGCCATGATCAGGACTGTCAGGAGGCCTGAGCCGGCGAAGCCGCTTTTCGAAAAACCGATGCAAAAGGCTGCGGTCGCGGCGAGAAGCCAGCTGGCGACATCGAAATTGGGCAGCATGGGAAGGCGCAGGCTTCCAGCCGACAGGACTGGAGACAAGGGAGCATTTCTCGCGGAAGAAGTGAGTTCTATGGAGGAGATAACCCGCCGAAGAGGGTGATAAAATAATCCTGAACTACCTTGCTTTCAGTTCGACTGATTCCATATTCCCGAACCTCTCGCCCCCCGATCTATCATGCGTCTCACGGCTTGCTCTCTCCTGGTCACTTTGTCTGCGGTGGGAATGGCCTTCCTTCCGGTTTCCGCAGCAGCGAACGCGTTGCCCGCCATCGACGAGCCGGTGCAGGCAAATCGGGTCGCGCCGACGTTCCCCGTCGGGAAAGCACTGATGTTCCCCATCACCGCCTCGGATGCGGATGGCGACGTGCTCAGCTACAAAGTCACGAGCAGCAACCCGAAGATCATGGTCCGCGCCAAGACCGGCAATCCGGCCTGGCGACTGGGGGTAAGTTACAACGGCCAGCAACTCCCAGAAATGGTCTTTCAGTTGTTCCGCGATTGGACCCCACTGACCGCAGGCTTCATGGGTGGATTCGCGCAGAGCGGCTTTTTTGAAAACCTGAAGTTTCACCGCGTGCTCTCGGGCTTTGTTCTGCAAGGCGGCGATCCCTTGGGGACCGGCCAGGGTGGACCGGGGATGAGCGGCACCAACGTGGACACAGCGTTTCGTTTTGAGAACGAGTTCGATCCGGCGCTGATCTTCACGGGGCGCGGCCAGCTCGCGATGGCCAACAGCGGGATCAATCGGAGCGGCCGGTTGAACACGGCGAATCAGGTCGTGCCGGCGGATTTCACTGCCTCAAACGGTTCGCAGTTTTTCATCACCCTCGGCAAGCCGCGGCATCTCGACTTCAAGCACACGATCTTCGGACAAATGCTGCGCGGATTCGAAACGGCCGATCAAATTGCGGCGGTGCCGGTCGATACCAACGGCAAACCGAATTCGGACGTCGTGATCACGAGTTCGAAGCTCGAACGGAATACGCAGGACGCCGTCCTGGTCCTGAGCGCAAACGGAGTTGGAACCAGCGAAATCACCGTCACCGTTACGGATGGGAATGGCGGGACGGTGAGCCGGCAGTTCACGGTCAATGCCGTTGCGGACACGGTGAACAGCCCGCCGTTCCTGCAAGCGGTTCCACCGCAAGTGGCTTTGCGCGAGAAGCAGTTGGACATTCCGATGACCGCGATCGACCTCGAGTTCGATTACCTGCAGCTCCAGCGGGATGTCTCCAATCCGGGCCGCAATTATCTTTTGAAAGGCTCCATCGCGAACGGGTTCGCGGGAACGTTTGGGACAACCGTCGCCGTGCTTGGGAAGCCGGGCTACGAGGGGCCACTCTATCTGGGCGCGGATGTGGCGCAATTCGACATGCTGGACGGCAGTTTCGAGCCCGTCGGTGATTCGATCCCGATCCTGATTGGCGTCGGCGACAAGGCGGTGCGCGGTGAGCCCGTTCCGGTGCTCGGTACGCCCGGTCAGGAGTTGCCGAATGTGATCGTCGCCCGGTTGAATGACACGGATCCAGCCGGCATTCCGGGCAATTTCACTGCGCAAATCAATTGGGGCGACGGAACGCCTGTGACCACGGGCATCGTGAGCCGCGATGCTTCGCGTCCGGCCGCGGCGCTTTCGGTGGTGAGCGGCACGCACACCTACGCGCGGGCCGGGATCTACACGATCGTCGTGACTGCGACGGGCAACAAAGGTGCGGGAGCGGTGATTCGAAGCCAGGCGGTGATTTCTGCCGGCCCGCTGAAGGCCGTCGGTCAGGAGCTCGCGGTCAATAATGCGACTGTCGGCAACCGGGTGCTCGCGACCTTTACTGATGCGAATTCGATCGGACGCCCGCTGAACTATCGCGCCACGATCGATTGGGGCGACGGCACGAACAGCCGGGGCGTCATTGCCAAGGGCCCGAATGGCAGCTTTGTCGTGCGGGGCTCGCACGTTTACCGCGATCCCGAAGCATACGCGATCAGCGTTCATATTCAAAAGGTCGGCTCCGATCCGGCCGCGGCTGTCGAGGCCTGGAGCACCGCGACTTTGCGCGGGTTTTCTCCAGCCGTGCATCTGCCGCCGTTCCCACAGGCCCATCTGATCGGCGCCTGGAATAGTGGCCCGAACAAAACGCTCACTCACTCAGTGGGCGCTGGCGGCTTTGTGCCGGCCGATCTGCAGGCGCAACTCGCCGGCGTTTTCATCGTGGTGAATTCAGGGAATAAAACGTCGAAGCCCGGCAAGCTCCGCTTCTGGCTTTCCAATGATCAGGTTCTGAACACGGGCGGGTTGGGTGGAGACATCCGTCTGACCGTTAACGGCACGCCGGAGATGCTGATTGCGGGGCTCGCGCCCGGCGGCGGCGGTCAGGTGGGCCTCACTCTCAAGCTGCCGAAAGGCGAAAGCGGCGGTGGCAAGTTCCTCCTCTCCGAGCTGGTCTATTCGGATCCGATCATCGACTTCTCCGCAGTGCCCAAGTTCAACGTGATGGCGATCGATCCAACGATCATCGTTTTCGAGCAAAGCGGCTCGCAGACGTCAGAAGCTGGTGCAACGCAGACCTTCAAGGTCGTCCTCGATACCGCACCGACTGCCAACGTGGTCATTCCGCTGGAAAGCACCGTGGCCGGCGAAGGCGTGGTGAGCAAAGTCGAAGTCGCAGGCGAATCGAGCGATCCGCCGCTCGCGGTCAATCAGCTGGTCTTCACGCCAGCGAATTGGTTCAAGCCGCACGTGGTGACGGTCAGGGGCGTGGACGACACGATCAAAGATGGGACCAAGCCCTACCAGATCCGCCTGAAGCCAGCGGTGAGCACCGATCTCCATTATGGCGGAACGAACGGCACGGACACGGTCAATGGCCTGGACGCGAGCGACGTGAGCTTCACCAATCTGGACAACGAGCCCTGATATGAAACCCCGCCTTTCGCTCCTCCAAAAAGTCTGGCGCAAGCTGCGTGGCGACCGCGTTGAAGCGCGTCGGAAACCCGCGGCTCGGAAGCGCAGGGAGATCGTTTCGGCGCTGGAGCCACTCGAGGGCCGCATTGCGCCCGCGGCGCTGATCAATCCGACCACGTTGGTTTACAAGGACTTCGACGGCGATGTGGTGACCGTGAAGTTTTCGAAGCCGCTCTTCACTCAGGAGAACGCGGAGATCAATCTGGTGAAGGCGAACGACGTCTTCAAATTCAAGGACGGTTCGATGGTGACGAGCGCGCCGTTTGATCCCGCGACGGCTCCGGCGCAGCAATTATCCCTGATCGATCTCACCAAGGTCCCAACGAATCTCAAGGGCAGCCTCGCCAACGGCACTGGCATGACGATCACCGCGGTGCAAGGGAGCCTGACCGTCGAAGGAGTTTCCGTGTTGGGCGATGGTTTTGCGGATATTGGCTATCTCAAGGCAACTGGCTTGAATCTCGGGAAGGTCTCCATTTCGGGCGACTTGGGACAGATTGATGCCGGTAAACCGAGTGCGGCCGTGGGGGTCACGGCTTTGATCGTGAAGTCGATGGGCATGCGTGGGGTGGACACGCAGATCGCAGCAGGCGCGAGCCTGGACAGCACCATCATCGGTGCGTTGGGCGCGCTGACGGTGAAGGATGATCTGAAAGGCGCGACCTTGCACGCGGTCCATGGGACGGATTTTCTCGGCAACGTCACGACCCTCGGACGGATCGGTAACATCACGATCGGTGGCTCGCTGCTTGGTCGCGTAGCCGTTGAGGCGGCCAGCGACAGCACAGGCTTCATCGAGTCTGCATCGAACATTGGCGTAGTGAAGATCGGAACGGATGCCGCGGACGGCATTGTCGGCGGCGGCGGCGTGAATGCCGGCAGCATTGTTGCCGCGGGCAAGATCACGAGTGTCACCGTCAGCGGCGACATCGCGGGCGGGGGCGGAGCCAACAGCGGCGCGGTGCGCGCACTCACGCTGGGGCCGGTGATTGTGAAGGGTGATCTCGCAGGCGGTGCGGGAAGCGGCTCCGGCAGCGTGGGCGGGACCACCGTCGGAGCGGTAACGATCGGAGACGATGTGGTCGCCGGGGCAGGCATCGCCAGCGGCGTCATTTTCAGCACCGGAACGATGGGTGCAGTGAAGATCACCGGCGACATCGACGGAACGACTGCAACCGCTGGGACGGGCGCGGGCGGCATCGAAGCGGGTGGGAAGCTGACCAGCGTATCCGTCCTCGGCACGCTGAAGGGCGGAGCCATCACGCAGAGCGGATTCATCGATGCGCAGGCGGATGTCGGCGCGCTTGTGATTCACGACATTCTCGGTGGAGCAGGGGACAATTCGGGGAGTGTTGCGGCGGCCGGCAAGGTTGCCAGCCTGGCAATCGCCGGGAACGTGATCGGCGGGACCGGCTTCGGTTCAGGCTCCGTCTTTACGGGAGTCGATACTCAGCTCGTGGGTGACTTGGGCGCGGTGAAGATCGGCGGCAGGATTCAGGGTGGAACCCAGGACAACACCGGTGTGATCAGTTCGGGCGGCAAGATCGCCAGCGTGACGATCGGCCCGGCGGCGGCGGTGGATCAGGTGCTCCTTCAGGGCGGCGCGGGTGACTTTAGCGGCGCGATCTTTAGCCGCGGTGCAATGGGAGCGGTGAAGATCGCTGGTCATGTGCAAGGCGGCGCGGGTGACTTCAGCGGTTCCGTCTCCAGTCGTGATTTCATCACGCCCGATCTCGAACGTGCAGGGGACATGGGCGCAGTGATCGTCAAAGGCAACGTCAGCGGCGGGTCCGGCGATGACTCCGGGCAGATCCTGGCGGACGGCAAGCTGGCCAGCGCGACGATCGGCAATCTTGCCGGCAGCGGCGGCGACCGGAGCGGCAGCATCCGGGCAGGACAGGGGTTCACGGCTGGCGCCATCGGCGCGGTGAAGCTCGGCACATTGACTGGCGCCGCTGGTGGAGACTCCGGCGCAATTGTCGCGGAAGGCCGCATCGCCAGCGTAATCGTCGCGGGCAATACGCTCGGCGGATCCATCCGTGCAGGGGATGATCTGGGCGCCATCACTTTCAGCCTGAATGTGGACGGCACCGATGTCTCCGCGCGTGGCAAGTTGACGCCGAGCGCGACCGCCGATCTGGCGATCGGCAAGATCACCATCGGCGGCAACGTTTCAAACGCGCAATTCCTCGCCGGCTACGGCACGGATGGGTTTGCAGTGAACGGCGACGCGCAAATCGGCGCGGTGGTGGTGAAGGGGAACTGGACTGGGAGCGACATCGTCGCTGGCGTGGTGAATGGCGGCTCGCCAGGATTCGGGACGGAAGGCGACACGCGGATCGACAGCGAAGACAACGCAAAGATCGTCTCGCAGATCGCCAGCATCGTTATCACCGGCAACGTGCTCGGGACCGGAGCGGACGGCGACCATTTCGGATTCACGGCACAAAAGATCGGCTCGTTTAAAATTGGGACTCTCGCGAAGCCCCTGAATGCGCTCGCAGACGGCCAGGTTTTCGAGATCGAAGGCACAACCGATGTTTCCGTTCGCGAGGTTTCACCGTTGGTCGCCTAAACTCGTTTCACCCTCGTCCGGCAAGCCACTTGCACCCTGCGGCTTTGTCGCCTTTCTTCCCCGCCCATGCCCTCCCAGTTCCGTTTGTTCCCGCAGATCGAAGCACTTGAAGCCCGCATCGCGCCGGCGGTGCTCATCAATCCACTCGCCGACATCGTGGCGGGATCGGGCAAGACGGGTGCGACGATCGATCTGTCGAAACTCACTGACCCAGGCGCGCAGTTCGCGAACCACACCATTGTCGAGTTCGTCACGAATGTGGATGCCGATCCCGACCCGAATGTCTTCACGCCGGGCGTCATCCGGATCGAGCTGTTCGACGATGCCGCTCCGCTCTCGGTGCAGAATTTCCTGAGCTACGTCAACAGCTCGAATCCCACGGGAGACTACGACAACACGATCGTTCATCGGTCTGAGCCGGGCTTCGTAATCCAGGGCGGCGGCTACGATGCGACGTCGCCGCGCACTCACATCCCGACCGCCACGACAGTTCACAATGAAGCGGATCCGGTGAATCGCCCCAACCTGCGCGGCACCATCGCGATGGCAAAGATCGGGGGCGATCCGAACTCCGCGTCGAGCGAGTGGTTCATCAATCTCGCCGACAATCGCAATCCGCTGGATGTCACGGAGGGCGGTTACACGGTCTTTGGCGAAGTGATTTCCGGGATGGAATACGTCGATGCGATCGCGGGGCTTCCCCGGGCGAACTTCGGTGGAGCGCTCTCCACTTTGCCGACGCAGAACTACGATTCGGATCCAGACGACAATCCCTTCACCCCGGCACCTGCGCCGACGGCCGATCAACTCGTGCGGATCGTGGACGCACGGGTGGTTCCGACGCCGGGCAGTGCGCCAGGAATTACCTATTCAATCGAGAGCATCGTCGCGGCGGATTCCACATCGCCATCGAATGCCGTCACCGGCAAAATCACAGGTCAGACGCTGACGTTGAAATACACCGGCAAAAGCGGGCTCGCTGAGGTGACGGTGAAGGCGACTCCGAGCGATGGCAGTGCGCCGGTGATCGATACTTTCCGCGTGGATGTGCGGCCGAACCTGCTGGTCGATATCGACTCGACCACGCTGCCCGGCTTGATCGTTCCGGGTGATTTGGCGACCGCGAAGTTCCACCTGACCAACAACGGGGCGGCGCTCGCGACCGGGAAGGTGAACGTCGAGTTCACGCTGGTGAAACTGCTCGCCCAGACCTCGAACGGCACCGTCACCGGTTTTGGCGTCGATCCCTCGGCCGAGCCGGTCTCGCTCGGCACGCTCAGCAACCTTTCGCTGAACCTCGCCGGGGGCAAAACGCTGAACCTCACCCAGAAGTTCGCGATCCCCACGAGCTTTGTGGCGGATGATCCGTCCGCGGCTTTGGAGGGAACTGCTTATCGGGTGGTCGCAAAAATGACGCCGGTGCAAGGCGACATCCTGACGGCGGAACGTTTCTCTGACGATAACACGGAGTTGTTTGGCTCGACGCACCTGGAGACCAACCGCTTCGGCACCTTCACCAGCGACGATGTCGGGAACTTCGCCTCGGGACTGGGCTTCGGCAGTCGCACCAATGCAATCCTGTCCCACGTGGATGCGTTGCAGCCCACGAACCGGGTGACCTTCAGTATCAAGGGTCCCGGCACCGGTCGGATCAGTCCTATCGGCGACAGCCTGGGTCTGGAAGTGGAGAAGAGCGATCTGACCTCGGTGCTGAGCGCGACTTTGGGCAAAGGCTCTGAGCCAATCGATTTTGCCTCCGTGCAGCTTTACACGCCTCTCGGGACGGCAAATCTCGCGGGAGCCGACCTGAGGGGAACGTTTGCCGCGGCTGCGGGAGTGAAGACGCTCGTGCTCGGCGACGTTCTGCAATCGACCATCTTGCTCGGCACCCTTTCGGCCGACAACTCGGCCGCGGGCACCGTCACTTTGGCACGCGTAATCGACACGAATCTGGAAAGTCTGAGCCCGCTCACCTCGTTGACCGCGGTCTTCTGGCTGGACACGCTGGGTGACACGATCCTGGCGCCGGCGCTCGGATCACTGAAGATCACCGGCAACGCGACGGTCCGTGGCGACTTCGAAGCCGATGTAACGATCACGGGTGATACCGCTCTTACTTCCCTGAGCATTGCCGGACTCCTGCGCGATTCGACCATCCGCACCAACGGCAACGTCGCGGTCGCGACGGTGGGCGGGATGGAGAGCAGCAATCTTTTCGCGGGTCTGGACGAGTTGCCGGATGATCTCGGCGACTTCGATCAGAGCCGCACCATCCAGAGCTTCACGGTCAAAGGGATCAAAGGATATACCGGCTCGTTGTTCGTCGATTCCAACGTTGCGGCGCAGACGATCGGTGCGATCAAGGTCCTGGCCGTCAATCCCGCGAGTGGCACCGATCCCTTCGGTTTTGTGGCGGATGTGATCAAGAAGTACAGCCGGAAGGCTGGTGCCGCTGTGATCAAGACCGCTGCGAATGCGATCGAGCCGCAGGTAATTGAGGACGAGGGCAACTACCTCGTCCAGGTCCTCTAGACCTAAAGGATGATTGGCCTCTTCGGCTTGCCGACTGCATCCGGAGTCGCAATACGGAAGATCGTGAAGAACAGGACCACGCCGACGGGCATGACGCCCGGCAGCCAGGTTTGCCATCGGTTGAACACGGCCATGGAGATCATCACGTAGATCGCGACGGTCAGAGCTCCGGCGAGCAAAGTGGTGCTGCGCTTCCAGCGCGGCACTCTGTAGCTGACCAGCACGAGCCCGAGCAGCACCAGGCATTGCGCCCAAAGCGGCGAGCGGTGGATGAACGAGCGGTTTTGAATCGTCGCGATCGCCGCCGCAAAGAGTTCTCCCGGTGAGCCATTCCGCCGCGCGGCGAGAGGGATCGTGCGCGCCTCCTTGTCAGTCCGTGAAAGCAGCAGGATCGAGCCTTTGATCTTCCCCAAGTCCACCACGGGCGCGCTCTTCGCCTGGACCTGCTCCGTAGCGAGGAGCAGCTCATCGAAACTGTAATCCGTCCGGGGCGTTCCGAAATCCACCCGCATCTGTCCGCGCGCATCGATCGGGATGCGGCGCGGCCCGAGCTGAATATGCGAGCCGAGATACACGGCGACGTCGTCGGGCGTCAGCTGGGACCAAAGCATCACCGCTTGCAGCGGAAAGGCCGGTGTCACCTGGCCGCGTAAACGAAAAACGAGCGGCACCGAGTTCAACCGGTCGCCGCTCGGTGGCAGGTTCGTGAACCCCACCGTGGAAGCGAGACGGTAGTCGTCCGTTGGCTGGCGCTCGACCATCGGAAACTCCTGCACTTTGCTCAGATCACCTTTCACGTTGCGGAGCAGCGGCACCTCCTGCCACGGCGGCGCGAGCTGCGGGTCATCGGGAAAACCCAGTTGCGCCCCGAGCAGGATCTTGGGAGCGCGCAAGAGGTTGTCGCGCAGGATCTTTTCGTACTGGGGCAACTTGCGGACCTGATCATCGGGCAGCGCCAGTCGGCTCCAGTCCAGCACCTCATCGATCGCGACGACGCCGGGTTGATTCGGCAAGGCGGCCTGGAAGAACAGGGAGAAATCCAGCGGGTTCCATGGCCAGGGGTGATTCCTGAGGCTTTCGTCATTAATCCCGACCAGCGCGACCGGCGCCGGTTGCTGTCCGCGGCGGCTGTTCATCGCCAGGAAATCCGCCCACGAATTATCCCACGATTCCAGCGGATCCTGGCGCGACTCATGGAGCAGCACCAGCCCAGCAACCAGCACCAAAATCATCATTTGCGCGCCGGTTCGAAACATGGCGCGCAATTAGCGGCAATTCCCAGCCGACTCCAACAAAAACGCATCGCTCCATCTGCGGATCGGACTCGCCGTGCGGCTGTCGCTCGGGCGGCAATCGCGCCGTAAAAAAGCCGCCAGAGAGCTACGACAAAGAAGGTCGGACTACCGTTGCTGCCTTCCGGCCCTGGCGGGGTTCGTCTGCCTCCAGTTCATAGTCCCTGGCGGAGAAGCGACTATGCGGACGCTCGCAGGCAACTCAACGCATTTGTCAGACAAATATTCGGGAAACCGCTTGCATTGGAAAAACAACTCCGCTTTACAGTCCCGGCATCGAAGCTACGCCGCTCGTGCGACGTAGTCCCCCTCCGTTACCTTCTTTCTGCCTCTCCCTTATCTATGGCCAAACTGTTTCTTGGACTCGCGATCGCTATCATGCTTGCCACCGCGGTGCTCGGATTCCTTGCAAAGGGCAACATCGATAAATTGCAGTCCGGCGTGAAGGAAGCGAAGTCGAATCTGGCTCGTGCGGACGCAGCGGCGAGCAAGGCGAAATCCGACCTGGAAAAATCACGCGAAGAGCTGACGGCTGCGGCCTCAAAGGCTGACGCTGCCGCCGCTGAGGCCGCCGCGGCGACGAAGGCGAAGAACGACGCCGCAACCGAGCTAAGTGAAAAGACCACCTTGTTAGAGACGAAAACAGCTCAGCTCGCTGCGTTGGAAAAGAGGCTCAATGACATGCCGTCAAATGGGCCTACGGGCGAAGATGTTGGAGTACGCATTCAGCAGATGCAGAACGATCTGGCGAAGTTGACGACTGATAATGCGGAGAAGACCGCGATGGTCGATGAGCTTACCCGCCGGACCCAGGAAAAGGAGACGCAGTTGGCGGCCGCGCAGAGCGAGGTGAAACGCTACCAGGCAAATGTCACGCGTAGCGGGCTGTCCGGGAAAATCCTGGCCGTGGATCCCGCCTGGAACTTTGTCGTGCTCAGTGTCGGCGACCGTCAGGGCGCGATGGTCGGTGGTGTGATGCTCGTGACTCGCGGCGGTGAGCCAATTGCTCGCGCTCGCATTACCTCTGTCGAACCTGCGACTTCGATCGCGGATGTGCTTCCTGGTTCGCTCCGCAAAGGCGTGACAGTGCAGCCTGGTGACGGGGTGGTTTTTGAAGGCACTCGGACGCCCCGCGCAAACACGCTGGCCGCACCGGCGCCCGCTGCTGCTCCCGGAACGCCGGCACTGCCCGCGCAGTGATTCGCTTTGCGATCCCTCGCAAGCTTCGGCTCGGCCGGGTTCTGCCATTGCTTTTCCTGACTGCGGGGACCGTTCTTTTACCCTCGTGCGCGCAGCAGGAGTCCGATCCGAATCGCGTCAGCACGATTCCTTGGAATCGTCCTGAGAAGTGGGAAGGGCAGGGGCCACTCGGAAGCATGAATCCGGGCAGTCACTAGGCGGCGGCACTTCAGATTCTTCCCGGCGGTTTCCCGCCCATCGTCTCATGACGAAGCCGCGTATTCTCGTTATTCGCGGCGGAGCCATTGGGGATTTCATCCTCACGCTTCCCGCGATCAAACTCCTCCGTGAGGCGTTTCCCGAAGCGCATCTTGAGATCCTGGGATACCGCCACATCATTGCGCTCGCCGAAGGCCGCTTTTACGCGGACGCGGTGCGTTCGATCGAATACAGCGCGATGTCCGGCTTCTTTGTCCCGCGTTCGGAGCTGCCAGCCGACCTGGTCGAATACTTCGGCAGCTTTCAGCAAGTCGTGAGTTACCTGTTCGACCCGGACGGCTTCTTTGAAGCCAACATCCGGCGCGCGGGTGTGAAGAACTTCCTCCCGGCGTTTGCGCGGATCGACGACTCGGAACATGCGTCACGGCAGCTCGCGCGCCCATTGCAGAGCCTGGCTCTTTTCCTGGATGATCACGCCGCGACCGTGCATCCGCGCGCGGAAGACGAGCAGTTTGCGGCCGACTTTCTGGCGGGCAGTGATTCGCCGGTGATTGCGCTCCATCCCGGAAGCGGCAGTCCGAAGAAGAACTGGCCCATCGCGCACTGGCGTGAGTTGGGGAGTCGGTTGATCGAGAGCCGTTCTCCCGCCCGATTGCTGCTCGTCGGCGGCGAGGCGGACACCGCACGGATCGAGGAACTCGCAGCGGCCTTGCCCGGAGCTCTGATTGCTCGGGATCTCCCGTTGCCGCAGCTTGCCGCGCTCCTGGCCCGTTGCCGCTTTTTCGTCGGGCACGACAGCGGGATCTCGCATCTCGCGGCGGCGGCCGGCACGTCCTGCGTACTACTCTTTGGACCCACCGATCCGGCGGTCTGGGCGCCGGCGCATCCTCACGTCACAGTGATCGAAGCGCCGCTCGGAAGATTGCTCAAGCTGGAGGTGTCCGCCGTGCTCGAACGACTCCCGCAATGAGGTGGATCTGCTCGAAACGAACGCCTTGTGAAATATTTCACAAAATCGCCTTGCCCGACTCTGTCGAGGCTCCCATGCTCCTCCACATCGTGCGTTGCATGCCCGCCAGCCTGCTCCTTCCCTTACCGCTGCTCACCCTCGCAGCCTGTGGTCCGAAGGTGACAAATCAGAACATCGACGCGCTCAATAGTCACTTTGAGCAGGCGGAACGCAGTGGCCGAAGCGTAGGCATCAAAGAAGTGGAATCCATCATGGGGCCGCCGTTGCGCGTGGAGAGTTTCCCGATCGAGATGCGGACGGTGAAAGTGATGCCCGGCCAGCGGTATTACTACGAACAGGACGGTCGCACGGTGGAGCTGCATTTTATCGACAACAAGCTGATCCGCCGCGTGCTGAAGTTTGGCGAGGATCCTCCGGAGGAGAAGGATCGGCCAGGGCACAAGACGCCCCTCCGTCCGATGGCGGAAGAGGTCATCGTACCCGGCACGAGCTCCGAACCGCCGCCGCTGGATCTGCCGACTCAACCCAGCCCGGCCACCCCCGCATCCACTTTGGACCAGCCGACGCCCGCTCTTCCAGACGAACAGCCCGCGTCTCCGAAGCCGACGAACCCGCCGCAATGAACATCCCCGACGGCCTGCTCGCGAAGATCGACGAGGCGATTTCGCATTACCCGGTTTCGAAACGCAGCGCGTCGCTGCCGTTGCTCCATCTTTGGCAGGAGCACTTCGGTTTCATCAGCGATGAAGGGATCACCTGGATTGCGGAGAAGCTCGGACTCCAGCCGGTTAACATCCTCGAACTCGTCACGTTTTATCCGATGTTCCGCCGCATCCCAGCGGGACGCCGGCACATCCGCGTTTGCCGCACGCTTTCGTGCGCGATGGCCGGCAGCTACGAACTGAAGGAGCGCATCGCGGCCGCGGCGGGTATCGATCTGCTCGCGAAAGCACCGGAAGCGCATGGCGGCCACCACGGCGATCAGGAGCACGACTCTTCGCATCACGTGGAAAACGTCGGCCACGGCAACCCCATTACGGTTTCGCCCGACGGTGCCTACAGCGTTGAGTTTGTGGAATGTCTCGCGAGCTGTGGCAGCGCGCCCGTGGCGATGGTGGACGATCTCTTTCGTGAAAACGTGAAGCTGGAGGACGCCCCACGCTTACTCGAACTTCAGCGCTCCGATGCAACCATGCCGCGTGTCCTGGCGCCGCATCCGCGCGAGAAGCGGCTCGTTTTCAAGAACATCGATCGCGACGGCTGGACGAACGACATCGACTGCTACCTCCGTGACGGTGGTTACGAGGATCTGAAGAAGGCCTTCGGCATGGCACCCGAAGCGATCGTCGAGGAAGTGAAGAAGTCCGGACTGCGCGGACGCGGCGGCGCGGGTTTTCCATGCGGCGTGAAGTGGGGTTTCATCAAGCGCGGCGGACCGAAACCGACCTATCTCATCTGCAACGCGGACGAGTCCGAGCCCGGCACTTTCAAGGACCGCTACATCATCCATCAAGACCCGCATCAACTGCTCGAAGGCATGATCATCTCGTGCTTCGCGGTCGGCGCGAGCCTTGCCTACATCTATATCCGTGGCGAGTTCCCGGAAGGTGCGCAGATTCTGGAGAAGGCGCTCGCTGAGGCGCGGTCGAAAGGTTTCCTCGGCAAGAACATCGTCGGCTCAGGATTTGATCTCGAGATCTACGTGCACCGTGGCGCGGGTGCTTACATTTGCGGCGAAGAGACCGGTCTGATCGAAAGCCTCGAAGGCAAGCGCGCGTATCCCCGCATCAAGCCGCCCTATTTCCCGGCGGTGCTCGGCCTTTATCAGTGCCCCACGATCGTCAACAACGTCGAGACGCTCTGCGACGTGAAGCACATCATCGCGATGACCGGCGAAGGCTTCGCCAAGCTCGGCAAGCCGAACAATACCGGCACACGCATCCTGTGTGTCTCCGGGGACGTCCAGCGGCCGGGATACTACGAAGTGGAAGTCGGCAGCCTCACGATGGGTGAGCTGATCTACGACGTTTGCGGCGGCTTGAAAGAAGGCCGCACGTTGAAGGCAGTCATCCCCGGCGGCAGCTCGGCAAAGGTCCTGAAAGCGGGTGAGACCTACAAGTTGAAGGATCGCGAGGTGAAGCTGGAAGACCTGGTGATGGACTTCGACACGCTCGCGGCGGCCGGCAGCATGGCGGGTTCCGGCGGCGTGATCGTCATGGACGACACGCGCGACATGGTCGCGACGCTGAACAACCTGAACGAATTCTACGCCCACGAGTCGTGCGGCCAATGCACCCCTTGCCGCGAAGGCGCGCTTTGGATGAAGAAGATCACCGACCGCGTGCTCGCCGGCGGTGGCACCGAGAGCGATCCGGACATCCTCAAGAACGTCGCCGATAACATCGCCGGAAAGACGATCTGTGCTTTCGGGGAAGCGTGCGCCTGGCCGACGCAATCGTTCGTGCTGAAGTTCCGCGAAGAGTTTACCGGCAAGTCGCAAAAGCTGGTTCCGCCGCCCATGCCGCCGGAGTACAACTCCGACGAGTTGATCGCGAACGATCGCATTGAGCCGGTCTCCGCGCCGCGTGACACGGGCCGGGAAGTCATGGCTCCAGCCGCTACGAAGTAATGAGCACGGAAACAGCCGCTCCAGTTCAGATGGTCAACGTCCAGATCGATGGCGTCTGGCATCAGTTTCCGAAAGGCACGCGCGTGATCGAGGCGTGTTCGCAGGCGCAGAAGTTCATCCCGCGTTACTGCTACCATCCGAAGCTCTCTTCACCGGGTAATTGCCGCATGTGCCTTGTCGAAATGGGCATGCCCAAGATGACGCCGGATCGGAAGCCGGTCATCGGCGCTGATGGGAAGCCGGAGATCGGCTGGATCCCGCGTCCGCAAATCAGCTGCGCCCAGGACGTCGCGGAAGGCATGGGCATTCGCACCGACAGCCCAATGGTCCAGGATTGCCGCAAAGGCGTGATGGAGTTTCTGCTCATCAATCACCCGCTGGATTGTCCAATCTGCGATCAAGCCGGCGAATGCCGCTTGCAGGAATTCTCCGTGGAGTACGGCCAGGCGCACTCACGTTTCCTCGAGCCGAAGGTGAAGAAGCCGAAGAACGTTGAACTCGGCCCGCGGGTCACGCTCGATGCCGAGCGCTGCATCCTTTGCACCCGCTGCATCCGCTTCATGAACGAGGTCGCGAAGGATGACGTGATCGGCATCCTCGACCGTGGCAGTTTCAGCACCATTGCCTGCCATCCGGGGCGTATCCTCGACAACAACTACTCGCTGAACACGGTCGATATCTGTCCCGTCGGCGCGCTGACCAACACGGATTTCCGCTTCAAGATGCGCGTCTGGTTTCTCAAGGAAACCAAGACGATCGACATCAATTGCGGCACCGGCTCGAACATCGTGGTCGGCTCGCGTGAGAACACGATCTACCGCATCACGCCGCGCGAGAACAACGAGGTGAACGGCGTTTGGCTGCCCGATTCGCATCGGCTCAATTTCAAATGGGTGAACGATCCCAAGCGGCTGCAACAGCCGTTGGTGAAAAGCCAGCCCGTGGATTGGCGCACCGCCACCGCGATCGCCGCGGAGATCCTCAAGTCGAAAACGAGCAGCGAAGTGTGGCTCGTGGCCTCCGGTCGCGCCACGAACGAGGAACTGTTCCTGACAACGCGGCTGATCGACGCCTTGGAGATCCAGAAGCAACACGACATCATTCCGCGTCAGGGCGAAGCGGACGGATTGCTCATCGCTGCCGATCGCAATCCGAACACGACCGGTGCCAAGCTGCTGGGAGTCAGTGCGAAAGATCCCGGCAGCCGCTTAAAGCGTCTTGTCGAAGGTGTCCGGTCCGGGGCAATCAAGGTCGTGGTGACGCTCGGTGAGGATCTGACGAAAGCCGGGCTGAACGAAACCGATCTGGCAAAGCTCGAGGCGATCATCGCGCTGGACGTTCTTCCGAACCGCACCACGCCGTACGCGACGGTGTTGCTGCCCGGGAGCGCATGGATCGAAAAGCGTGGCTCCATGATTAACCTGAAAGGTCGTCTCCAACGGCTTAACCGCGGGGCCGCGGCTCCCGGCGAGGCTCGCGATGATTGGGAAATCCTGCGCGATCTGATTCACGGCATCTCCGGCTCGAATGGGCTGTACATGATCGAGGACCTCTTCAAAGCGATGGCCGCCGACGTGCCAGAATTTGGCGGACTAAGTCTCAGCAAGATCGGCGATCTGGGGCTGCCGGTGATCAAAGAGAAACCGGCCGCAGAACCGGCGGAAGCAGTCATCTAGGCCCGCATGGATTTCTTCTTCCAGCTTCCTTGGTGGCTGATCGTCACTTCCCTCGCGAAGACGATCTTTCTGATCTTTCTCGTGGTGTTGCCGATGGTGAGTTACACGGTGTACGCCGAGCGACGGGTCAGTGCGCTGATTCAGGATCGCCTCGGCCCGAACCGGACCGGCTTTCCGCTGACGCTTCTCGGCTTCAAGAAAGACTTCTCGCCGGGGCTGGGTGGACTCGGTCAACCGATCGCCGATGCGGTGAAGTTTCTCCTGAAAGAGGACTTCGTTCCGGGTCACGTGAACAAGCTCTACTTCTGGCTGGCGCCGTGCCTGGCGATGATGCCGGCGATCGTCACCCTCGCGGCGATCCCGTTTGGCAGCTACCTGTTCGGCGAAAAGATGGTGGTCGCGGACATTAACGTCGGGCTGCTTTTCATGTTCGCGATTTCGAGTGTCGGCGTTTACGGCATCGTGCTCGCCGGGTGGTCATCGAACTCCAAGTATCCGTTTCTCGGCGGCATCCGCAGCACGTCGCAGATGATTAGCTATGAGTTGGCCATGGGCCTGAGTGCCGTGCCGGTTTTGTTGATCTGCGGTTCCACCGGACTTGGCGCGATCACCGACTATCAGGTCCGCGAGGGCTGGCTCCTGGTGCCTTTCACCGACGGAGGTTTGTCGCTGCGCGAAGTGCTGCTCTGGATTCCGCTCGTGCTGGCGTTCATTACCTTTTCGATCTCGATGTTCGCCGAGACCAATCGGCTGCCGTTCGACTTACCCGAGTCCGAGACGGAACTCGTCGCGGGCTATCATACCGAGTATTCCTCGATGAAGTTCGCGCTCTTCTTCCTCGGCGAATACACCGCGATGATCGCCGGTTCGGCACTGATCGTCGTGCTCTTCCTCGGGGGCTGGCATCTGCCCCTCATCCCGAACGGCGCAAACCAGGGTGGCCTCGAGTTTCTCCACGCGATCCCGGCATGGATCTGGGGAATCGTGAACATCACCGTCTTTTTCGCGAAGGTTGCGGTGTTACTCTTCATCTTCATCTGGGTCCGCTGGACCCTGCCGCGGTTCCGCTTCGATCAGCTGATGAAACTCGGCTGGCTTTACCTCTTCGAGATCGCACTCGTGAATATCTTCCTGACCGCGGGCATCCTGGCCTTCACCAAGTAACCAGTCATGGCTTACGTCGTCCCTCGCCCGAACCTAACCTGGAAGGAGAAGATCTACCTTCCGTCGATCGTCGCTGGTCTGGCGATCACGATAAAGCATCTCAAGCGGATGCTTTTTGGCCAGACCAAGGTGGTGATGCAATATCCCGAGGAAAAGTGGGATTCGCACATGCCCGATCATTACCGAGGCGCGCCGACTTTGGTAAAGGACGAGCACGGCCGCGAGCGCTGCGTCGCCTGCCAGCTTTGCGAGTTCATCTGCCCGCCCCGTTGCATCGCAATCAAGCCCGGCGAGATCCCTGCGGAGAGTCGTTTTGCCAAGGTCGAAAAGTATCCCGAGGAGTTCTCGATTGATATGACCCGCTGCATCTACTGCGGCATGTGCGAAGAAGTCTGCCCGGAGCAGGCGATCTTTCTTCGCAAGGACTACTCAATCACCGGCACCACGCGGGGCGCCTTGATGCACGACAAAGCCAGGCTCTATGAGCTCGGCGGAGTCTTCACCGGGTTGGTGCATAAGTGGAATCCGAAGAAGTAAACGATGGCCCCGGTTCTCTTCTATTTCTTCGCAATCATGACGCTGGTCTTCGCGGTTGCGGTCGTCGCGAATCGCAACCCCGTCGCGAGCGCGCTGAGTCTGGTGGTCTCATTCCTTGGCCTGGCAGCGCTATTCGTCGGGCTGGACGCCTACTTCATCGCCGTCATCCAGGTGCTGGTCTATGCGGGCGCGGTGATGGTGCTGTTTCTCTTCATCATCATGCTGCTCGATCTGCGCGCTGAAGAGCGGCGCCGGGTGAACATCTTCGCGTTTGTCGGCGGCGGATTGGTAGCGGTCGCTTTCGTGGCGCAAATCTGGATGGTTCTGCAACGGTTCGAAGCGGGAAAGACGGCGTTCTTGCCGCTGCCGGCGGAGCGGATTGATGACGTGCGGAACGTCGGCCGCATTCTGTTCTCCACGCATAACCTTCCGTTTCAGGTGATCGGCGTGCTCATCCTCGTCGCGACGATCGGCGTCGTGGTCCTTTCCAAGCGCGAACTGAAATGACGCTGACGCTCAATCATTACCTGTTCGTCAGCGGGCTGCTGTTCGCGATCGGTTTCGCCGGTGTGATGATGCGACGCAACATCATCACGATCTTCATGTGCCTCGAGCTGATGCTGAACGCCGCGAACCTGTCGCTCGTCGCCTTCTCGCGATTCAACCTTGTGAATGGCCTGCCGAATTACAACGCGCAGGTGCTGGTGTTCTTCATCATTACCGTCGCCGCTGCCGAAGTGGCGGTTGGTCTCGCCATCATTGTTGCGCTGTATCGCGCCCGACAGACCATTCACGTTGAGGACATTAGTTCCTTGAAGTTCTAAGTCGCGCTCCCCTTTCATGGACGCTCGTTTTCCCTGGTTCATTCTTCTGGCGCCGCTGATTAGCGCGGCATTCATCCATCTTTTCGCGCGTAAGTCGCGCGGGCTCAGCGCTACCATCTCGGTTGCGAGCGTCTGCTTTTGCCTGCTCGCCAGCGTGTTTGTGTTTGTCAGTCCCGGTCACGGCGGAAGCAGCGAGATTCCCTGGCTTGATTTCGGGTCCGCTTTGCGTGTGCCGATCGGAGTGACGATCGATGACTTAAGCAAAGTCATGCTGCTCGTGGTCACTGGGGTGGGCGCGCTCGTGCATATCTACTCCCTTGTCTATATGGAGGCGGACGAGAGCGAGGCGCGGTTCTTTGGGAACCTGTCACTCTTCATGTTCTCGATGCTCGGCATCGTGCTCGCGAACAACTTCGCGATGATGTTCATCTTCTGGGAACTGGTCGGCGTGAGCAGCTATCTACTGATCGGCCACTGGTTCACGCGCGAATCCGCAGCAAAGGCGGCGAACAAGGCATTTCTCGCCAATCGCATCGGTGACTTTGGCTTCATGCTCGGGATCCTGATGTTCTGGAGCGCCACCGGCACGGTGGTGTTCAGCGAAATGGAGGCGGCGCTCCCGAACCTGACACTCACCGCCGGCTTCCTCACTGCAGCGGTGCTGCTGATCTTCTGCGGTGCAGTCGGTAAGTCGGCACAAATGCCACTCCATGTCTGGTTGCCCGACGCCATGGAAGGCCCCACTCCTGTCTCTGCATTGATTCACGCTGCGACCATGGTGGCCGCGGGTGTTTACATGCTCGCTCGCGTTTCGTTCCTGATCGAACTCTCCGCGACCGCACAACTGGTGATCGCTTGGGTCGGCATTATCACCGCGGTGTTGGCCGCCCTCATGGCTACGCAGCAGGACGACATCAAGCGCATTCTGGCTTACTCCACCCTCTCGCAGCTCGGCTATATGATCATGGCGATCGGCGTGCTCGCGCCAGGCGCGGCGATGTTTCACCTTTTCACGCACGCCTTCTTCAAGGCCCTGCTTTTCCTTGGTGCGGGAGCGATCATCTACGCGCTGCATCACGAGCAGAACATTTGGAAGATGGGTGGACTAAGCGGGAAGATGAAGTGGACCTTCCTTACCTTCACGGCGGGTTATCTGGCACTGGTCGGTTGTCCTGGGTTTTCCGGCTTCTTTTCAAAGGACGCGATCCTGTTGGCTGCCTGGCAGCAGAACCGTTGGATCTTCTGTTTGGGGCTGTTCACCGCCTTCCTGACCGCGTTCTACATGACGCGATTGTTCGTTGTCGTGTTCTTCGGCTCCGCACGTAGCGAGGCAGCCTCGCACGGCCACGATGGGCCGGCACGAATGACGATCCCTTTGATGATCCTGGCGGTGTTGTCCGTGGTGGCCGGTTACGGCTTCCTGGCAAACCGGGCACTCGGCGCGAAGCTCGCGCATTTACTGCACGATAGTCACGCGCTGGGCGGTGCGGGGATTGTCATGGCGCTGGCAACGCTCGCGTTTGTAATCGGCGCAGCGGGTGGTTGGTTGCTTTACAAGGGGCAGAGCAAAGATCCCATCCTGATCCGACTCTTTAGGAATAAGTTCTACTTCGACGAGCTCTATGCTGCCTTGATCGCCGGCACGCAGGATCTGCTGGCGACGCTGTCGCGCTTCTTTGATCAATGGTTCATCGATGGGCTGCTGGTTCGCGGCTTAAGTGGCGCGACCTGGGCCAGCGGGTTCGCCCTCCGGTTTCTCCAGGTCGGGAACCTGCAGGCTTATGCCTTCCTGTTCGGGCTAGGGGTAATCGCGATGATTTACCTGATGGTGTTCCGCTGACTGTTCTGACGTTGTTCCGTGCTTAACCTCATCATCTTCATTCCGCTGCTCGCTGCGCTGGGCATCCTGCTCGGCGCGCCCGCCCGCAAGACTGCGCTCGGTGCGGCAATTGCCCACTGTGCGCTGACGGTGCTGGCGTTCCTTTCCTATGACCGCGCGGCCGGCGGCTTTCAGTTTCTCTCCAGCTATCCAATCGCACCGGAGTGGAAACTAAATTACCTGGTCGGCGCGGATGGGCTCAGTCTTCTCATGCTGCTGTTGACCGGCTTGGTCACTCTAGCCTCGATCTGGCTTAGCCCTAGAGTGGAGAAGCGGGAGAACCTTTTCTACGCGTGTCTCCTGTTCATCACTGCGGGTGCGGCTGGAGCGTTTGCCTCGGTTGATCTTTTCTTCTTCTACGCTTTTCACGAACTGGCTCTGATTCCCACCTTCCTGCTGATTGGATTGTGGGGCAGCGGGGAACGTCACACTGCGGCGTGGAAGATCACCATCTATCTCGGGATGGGGAGCTTCATCCTACTGGCCGGGCTGCTCGATCTCTACTTCTCCATTCCGGCGGCGCTGAGGACATTTGATCTTCGCGAGCTTCAACAGCTTGCCACAGCCGGGAACCTTATCCCCGGCACTTCGGTCGCGAGTGACGGTTGGCTGGTCAATACCTGGAACGCGCAGGCTCGGCCTTACCTGCTGCTGCTGATTGGCTTCGGCATCCTGATTTCATTGTTCCCGTTTCACAGCTGGGCTCCGAGCGCTTATGCGTCTGCACCGACGCCGGCGGCAATGCTGCACGCTGGCGTTCTGAAGAAGTTTGGACTCTACGGGTTAATCCGCGTCGCGTTGCCGCTCTTGCCGGAAGGCGCAAAGGTCTGGGCCAACCTGTTGTTGGTGCTGCTGGTCGGTAACATCATCTACATCGGTTTTGTTACCATCGCTCAGCGCAAGCTCGACCTGTTGCTCGGTTATTCGAGCGTGATGCACATGGGCTACATTTTCCTTGGGATCGCGGCGCTGAATGTAGTCGGAGTCAGCGGCGCCGCGCTCCTGATGTTTGCGCACGGCTTGTCGATCGCTGCGCTCTTTGCGATGGCGGGAATGCTCCGCGAAAAGGTGCCGACCCTCGCGCTGGAGTCGTTTGGGGGATTGGCGCGGCCGATGCCCTGGCTGGCGTTCGCGTTTGGCCTCGCCGCCTTCGCTTCCATCGGCCTGCCCGGCTTTGCGAACTTCGCGAGTGAGATGACGATCTTCTTCGGCGCGTTTCAACCTGCAGCCGACCTATCAGCTCCTAACTTCCGGTTGGCGACGATCTTTGCCCTGTGGGGTGTGGTAATCTCGGCGGTCTATATGTTGCGCGCTTACCGCTCGATCTTCATGGGTGAGCCTGCTCGCGAACCCGCTGGTTGGATCGACCCGCTGAAATCCAGGCGCTGGCCGATCACGGTGCTCCTCGCAGTGCTGTTGCTGGCAGGCTTCGCCCCGCAATACTTCTACAGCTACTTGCAGCCGAGCATTCAGGCGCTCTTGCCGAAATAGCCGCATGATTTCTCCTCTCTCTCTCGAGATCGTTGTCCTGATCCTCGGTATCTTCATGTTGCTGGTCGAGTCGTTCAGCAAGAGCGACGACAAGCAGGGGCTCGCGCGGTTCGCGATCGTCATCCTGAGCGCCCTGGTGGGGTTCTCATTCTTCACCACGGGTAATGCGGGAGTCGATCTGTCGCGGGCGTTTTACAGTGCGGATGCGACTGCGCTCTTCTTTAAACGCATCGCCTTGGTGACCACGATTGTGGTGCTGGTAATGGCGCTCGAGTATCGAACGGTGCTGGCGCGGTTTATTCCAGGCGTCACGCCTGGTGCCGGTCTGGGAGAGTTCTATAGTCTCCCGATCTTCACCTGTGCCGGCCTGATGTTCATGGCGTCAGCGGTCGATTTCCTTCTGATCTTCGTCTCACTCGAACTGGTCACGGTGAGCTTCTACGTCCTGGTCGCTTATATGCGGCGGCAGTCCACGTCTTTGGAAGCCGGGGTGAAGTATCTGATCCTCGGTGCGCTGAGCACTGGATTCCTTGTTTACGGCATCACCTGGATCTTCGGGCTGACCGGACAGACGAATCTCTACGCGATCAGCGAAGCGCTGCACACGCGGGACATCGCGCGCGCGCCACTGCTCTTTGGGGTCATGCTGACTTTGGTTGGGCTCGGCTTTAAGATCGCGGCGGTCCCGTTCCAAATCTGGGTGCCGGATGTGTATCAAGGTGCGCCAACGCCGGTGACCGCGTTTCTCAGTGTCGGCTCGAAGGCCGCGGGATTCGTGGTGCTGCTGCGGGTGCTGGAGCCATTCCTCGGCCTCTCCACGATCAACACCAATGTGCTAACGCTGTTGGCCATCCTCGCCGGTGCGACCTTGCTTTACGGCAATCTCGCGGCGTTGCCGCAGGACAATCTGAAGCGGTTGTTCGCCTATTCCAGCATCGCGCACGCGGGTTACTTGCTCGTCGCGGTGGCCAGCGTGCAAAACTCGCCGACCAGCTTCGGTTCGGCCGGCGTGGCGGTTGGGTATTACCTGGTAGCGTATCTGTTAATGACCCTGCTTAGTTTCCTGGTGATGATTGTGGTTTCGAACCATTCGCGAGGAGACGACATCACGCATTTCAACGGGCTGGCAAAGCGTTCGCCTTTCCTGGCGTTCGGAATGTTGGCGGCGATGCTTTCGCTCGCGGGAATCCCGTTCACGGCTGGTTTTTACGGAAAGCTGCTCGTCTTTGCCGCGGCGATCCAGGCCGGCAAGTTCGTGCTCGTCGGGATCGGCGTGATCACCGTTGCCGCCGGGTTTTATTACTATCTGCGGGTCGTCGCCGCGATGTATTGGCAGGAACCGAACGACGACACGAAGATCACACTCTCGTTCCTTTCCAAATTCACGATTGGGACGCTGACTGCGTTGATATTCATCTTCGGCATCTTCCCGCAGCCCATCGTGCAATCGCTTCGCAGCGTCCCGATGATTCAGACGGCTCAGCACTAGGGCGGGCAAGCCAGGGAACCCGCTTAGGGGGAGGCGGAAGACACGCAGGCGCCAGACCGGCTCTGCGAAAACCGAGGATTGAACTGCCAGGCCGGTACGAGGCTTGGCTGAAGGAACGCCGGCGAACCGGTGATGAGGGCACCGATTGAAGTGACTGAATCGCCACCACCCGACCTATTCGGCCTTTCCGCATCCAAAGCATCGGTGCAAAAAAATTCAGCCCCCCGCGACCGAATGGCCGCGAAGGGCTGATGTTCCCCCCAGAACAATCTTCTAAAGACGTGTGAAGATTGGTGCACGATCCAAGTTCCCGCAACTACTTTTCTTAAATCTTTTTAATACCGACGCTATTAATCTATTCTCGTCAGGTTAAGTAGTTTCGCTACTCACGAGGGTTATCGTGCGCCGCCCTTCGGCAAGGTGGGTTGAGCGGTGCAGGGTGCGACGATCTTCACGATCAGTTGATCCAGGACTACCCCGGCCTCCAGCGAGGACGTCACCAGATGGACGTTCGCCTCCAGACAGGAACCGAGCGCAGCCTGTAGCTCGGCCACCTCATAACGATGGCAGTGCATCGCGGCCAG
>JAQGOK010000146.1 GCA_028293645.1 Chthoniobacter sp. | reverse complement strand
CCGCCAGAGACGATCGAGCAAATCACCGCTTCGAATGACATCGTCGAGGTGATCAGCGGCTACATTCCGCTCAAACGCGCCGGGGTGATGTGGAAGGCGCTCTGCCCATTTCACCAGGAGCGCACGCCCTCGTTTTCCGTCAATCCGCAGCGGCAGATCTTCAAGTGCTTTGGCTGCGGCGCGGGTGGGAGCGTCATCCGCTTCGTGATGACCTACGAGAGTCTCGATTTTATCTCCGCCGCGAAGAAGCTGGCCGAGCGCGCGGGCATCAAACTCGCGGAGGCCGAGATGAGCGCGGAAGACACTGCGCGATACGGCATGCGCCAGCGGTTGCTGGCTTTGCACGCGGTGGCGGCGGAGTTTTTCCACTATCAACTGCTGAAGAAACCGCACGCCCAGCCGGCACGCGACTATCTGAAACGGCGCGGGATCGCGGTCGAAGTCGCGAAGTCATGGAAGCTCGGTTTTGCGCCGGACGGCTGGGATGCGCTGGGCGAGTTCGCCCGCGGAGAAGGCTACAATCGAGAAGAGTTGATCCGGAGCGGCTTGCTCAAGCTGCGCGACGAGGAGCGGCCGGACAGCGAATGCTACGACCGCTTTCGGAACCGGCTGATGTTTCCGATCTGCAACGACACCGGGGAAGTGATCGCCTTCAGCGGCCGCGTGCTCGTGGAGGACGCGAAGGCCGCCAAATACGTGAACTCGCCCGAGACGATGCTTTTCACCAAAGGCGCGGTGCTGTTCGGACTCCATAAATCCAAACGCGCGCTGATCGACAAAAGCTCCGCGGTGATTTGCGAAGGTCAGCTCGATTTGATTACGGCGTTCGAGGCGGGCATCCAGAATGTCGTGGCGCCTCAGGGAACCGCCTTCACCGAAAGACAGGCGCACAAGCTGAAGCAGTATGTGGAAGAGGTGGTGCTTTGCTTTGACTCGGATTCGGCCGGTCAAAAGGCCGCTGAGCGCTCGCTGGAGCATCTGCTGCACGAAAACCTGCTCGTTCGAATCGTGAAGATGCCGCCCGGCGAAGATCCGGATTCATTGATCCGCAACCATGGTGCGGCAGCATTCACGGAGCGGCTCGCGGCGGCTCAGGACTTTTTCGAGTTCCAACTCGACCGCCTCGCGGCGGAGCCGGACTTCGCAACGCCCCGCGGGCGGATGCGCGCCGCGCGCAAAATGGCGGACTTCATCAGCCTGATCAGCGATCCGCTCCTGCGTGAAACCTTGATGAACAACGTGACGCGAAGGCTGGAAATCTCGGTGCAGGAATTCGCGCGGATGCTGAAGACGCCGAAAACAAGTCAGAGTTCCGCCGCGCCCGAAGCCACGCCTTCGATCGCGCCGATCGCGATGGAGCCGACGATCCGTCTGCTGGCGGTCGTCGCTTTGCACAATGCCGCCGCCCGGAGCTGGCTGCTGACGCAGGACTGGCAGCGGGTGCTTGCGAACTCCTCAGACGCCGGCTTGCTCGCCAGGATCCTGGGCGCGCCTTTGGAAGTCGAAGATCCGGCTTCGCTCACCGGCTTTCTGGCAGGACTCGATGTGGAAGAAGAGGCGTGTGCTTCGACCCTGCTGGGCGAAAAGGCGCCTGAGAATGCCATGACGATCGCCCAGGATTGTTGGCGGGAGTTGGAGCGCCGTGAAATCCGCCGGGAACTCACCGGGGCGCAGGCGCGTTTACGGCGGCCAGATCTCGGCGACAACGAAGTCACGAATCTGCTCAAACAAGTTCTTGACCTGCAAAAACGCCTTTCCGATATTGCGCGGCCTTTATCCCCGCCCCTTTAGACGCCGCTGCGTCTCGAGCGGCGGGGATATCAGTCTTCTCCAATCGCTCGGGTATGCCTAAATCCACCAAGAAAGATTCTCCCAAACCCTCCCAATCGAAAACCAGCAAACCGAGCCCGAAGAAAAAAGTTTCCAAGCCCGTTCTAAAGCAAACCAAGGAATCGAAGTCCCCGAAGAAGTCCCCCGCTCCCAAGAAAGCTGCCGAGACGCCCGCTCCGCAGCCGGCCGCGGCAAAAAATGGTAAGTCGCACGCAGCGGCCGCGACGCCGGCATCCTCGGCGGCGAAGGTGGACAAAGCGGTATTGAAGATCCAGCCCGCGGCGACGCCGATCAGCGTGATCGATCAACCCGACGTGCAGGAGAAACTGCGGGAGTTGATCAAGCTGGCGAAGGAACAAGGCTATCTGACGTTCGACGATCTTAATGAGTCGTTGCCGGATAATATCAATGATCCGGATGAGATGGAGACGATCATGGGCCGCTTGCGGAGCATGGAGATCGATATCATCGAAGCGTCCGATGTAGATCGTTACAAAGACGGCAAAAAGCAGGACGACGCGGAGGAGGAAGAGGAAAAGCCGGAGGCCAAACTGGACATCCTTGATGATCCGGTGCGGATGTATTTGAAGCAGATGGGCCAGGTGCCGCTGCTGACTCGTGAGCAGGAAGTCGAGATCTCGAAGCGGATTGAAGAGGCCGAGCTAAACGTCCAGAAGTACATCAACCGCTTCGGCTTCATTGCGCGGGCTTATCTCGACCTCGCGCAGAAGCTTCTCGAGGGCCGCGAACGTTTCGACCGCGTGATCCTTGATAAGAAGATCGAGAGCCGCGAGCGCTACATGAAAGCGCTGCCTCGGCTCTGCGCGCAGCTCGATCACGCGGCGACCGGTTGCGTCACTGCTTACAAACACTACCTCGCGCACGGCGGGAAGAATCACGAAACGAAGTCATTCCATGACTTCAAGAAGGCGCACGACTCCATCCAGCGGATCTATCCGAAGTTCTTCTTCAAACAGAAGGTCACCGAAGAGTTCGTTCACCTGGCGGACGAGGCGAATCGCTTGATCAGTCAATGGTCCGATGAGCTGAAGAAGCCCAAAAAGGTGGCCAAAGGTCATGCCAGTCATCCGCCGGCGCATGCGCCGATCGACTATAGCGCGAAGCTCAAGGAGCAGCAGATGCGGACGTGGCTGAGTTCCGACGAGTTCTTCGCGGAATACCAGGAGCTGAAGCTCTGGTTGAAAAAGGCGCTCAAGGCGAAGACCGAGATGGTCGAAGCCAACCTGCGCCTCGTGATCTCGATCGCGAAAAAGTACACGAACCGCGGTCTGTCGTTCCTCGACCTGATCCAGGAAGGCAACATGGGCCTGATGAAGGCGGTGGAGAAGTTCGAGTATCGCCGCGGCTACAAGTTCTCCACCTACGCCACGTGGTGGATCCGCCAGGCAATCACCCGTTCCATTGCTGATCAGGCGCGCACCATTCGCATCCCGGTGCACATGATCGAGACGATCAACAAGCTGATGCGGGTGCAAAAGCAGCTTGTGCAGGATTACGGCCGCGAGCCTACGCCGGAGGAAGTCGCCGACGAAATCCAGCTTCCGGTCGAACGCGTCCGAGCCGTGCTCAAGATGGCGCAGCAGCCGATCTCCCTGCAATCGCCCGTGGGCGAAAGCGACGACACGAGCTTCGGCGACTTCATCGAAGACAAGGGCGCGGAGAACCCCTCGGACATGACCGCGATCGTGCTCCTCAAGGAGAAGATCAAGGATGTGCTCGAGACGCTCACCGAGCGCGAGCGGCAGGTTCTCGAACAGCGCTTCGGCTTGGTGGACGGCTACAGCCGCACGCTCGAAGAAGTCGGCCGGCAATTCAAAGTCACTCGCGAGCGCATTCGCCAGATCGAGGCCAAGGCGCTGCGCAAAATGCGGCACCCGACTCGGATCCGGCAGCTCGAAGGCTTCCTCGAAGCCCACGAGGCATAAGCCACGCTGCCAGGCCTTCTATTTGCGCAGGACGCGCAACTTCGCGTCCCGCGCGGCGTTGTGATTCCGTTATGAATACCGAAGAGCACGACGAGCTTTGGCAGCTTCTGGGAAAGGCCCGGGCACCTCGCGTGTCACCGTTCTTTTCGCGAAACGTGCTGCGCGCCGTTCGGGAGGAGCAACCGGGCCGATCTGGCCGGTTCGGTTGGTTTCATCGCGGATGGCAGATCACTGCGCTGGGTGCCTGCGC
The DNA here is from genome assembly GCA_028293645.1 of Chthoniobacter sp. Taxonomy (GTDB): domain Bacteria; phylum Verrucomicrobiota; class Verrucomicrobiia; order Chthoniobacterales; family Chthoniobacteraceae; genus Chthoniobacter. Next base: position 5,772 of record JAQGOK010000146.1, on the reverse strand, counting down.
GGTGGTGATCGCCGGGGCGGTGTTTCTCTCGAAGCAGGCGGAAGCCCCCGATCCGGTGAGCCTGCTCGCTTCCCAAGTGACCGTGAGCCCCGATTATCACGTGATCGGACATTTGGATGAATTGCTCGATTCCGAGCTAAACTCGGTATGGCTGGATACGCCCGCTTACTAACGGCCGCGGCTCTGATCCTGACGCTTGCCGGGGCGCAGGCGCAGTCCGGGACGCCTGGACCGACGCCTCCAGGCAAACGCAATCGCGCCTGGCTTAAAAAGAACCGCGACGCCGAGATCCAAAACAGCCCGGATCTGGATACTGTCCGCAAGGCGGTGGAAGCCCTCACGCCCGAGCAACGCCGGCGTTTTCAGGAAAACTTTGTGCGCTGGTCCGATCTGCCGCCTGAGGAGAAGAAAGGCCTGCGCAATCGCGAAGAGCTGCGCAAGAAATTCATGGAACGGGAGATCGACGCCGCGCTGCGTGAATCCGGTCTGCAGCTGAACTCGGAGCAACGTGAGCTTTTCATCAAGCGCTACGCCGAGGAACGCCGCCAGGTGGAAGAGCAGCTCCGCAAGGAGATGGCCGAGAAGCGCAAGCCGCTCGTCCGCGAAATCCTTGGGCGACTGAAAACGGAGTTCGCTGCGGGACCGGTCGCGGCGACGCCGGCACCGGCTACACCGGCTGCGGGATCGCTGTAGTCTGCCGCTTTAAGCGGGAGATCAATTGCACAAACCGCACGGTGTCACGCACCGGGTGGATCTTGCTCTTCTCGTTGCCGTAAACGGTGCTCACTGGCACCGCGGCGATGCGGCAGCCCTGCCGCGAAGCGATAACGAGCATCTCGGTCTCGTAATCGTATTTGCTGCTCGGCGCATCCAGCAGCGCGGCGGCTAAATCGCGGTGGATCATCCGGAAACCGCACTGGGTGTCCGGGATCCGCTGACCGCAAATGCTGCTGATCTGCCATGACATGAGCCGGTTCGTGCACCGGCGAACAAAGGGCATCGTGCGCAAGTCGCTCATCCGGCTGCCAACGAGCAGCGGTGACCGGGAGCGATTCGCTTCCGCGAGAAAGCTGGGGATCTCTTCGGGCAGATGCTGGCCGTCGCCATCGAGCACGAGAATGTATTCGATGCGAGGATTCGCGCTGAGTTCCCGCAGGCCCGTCTTGATTGCGGCGCCCTTCCCTTTGTTTACGTCGTGCCGGAGAATGCTGACGCCCGCGGCGCGGGCAGCGTTCTCGGTCCCGTCTGTGGACCCGTCATCGACCACCAGCACGGTGTCGAGCTGGGCGCTGGTCCGCCGCGCGACTTCGTAGATGGAGTGCTCCTCGTAATAACAGGGGATCAAAGCTGCGACGTTCGTTCGATCGATCATGGCAACATCCTGATTAGCTTAAGGCGTGCCTCGCTCCCGCTGCTTCTAGGCGGGCCGCGCGGGGACGAAGTCCGCCGCGTGATACGAGCTACGCACCAGCGGACCTGAGGCCACGTGAGCGAAGCCCTTTTGTTCCGCAATGCTTTTCAGAAACTGGAAGGTGTCTGGGTGAACGTATTCGATCACCGGCAGATGTTGCGGTGATGGCCGGAGATACTGCCCCATCGTCAGCACTTTCACTCCCGACGCACGCAGATCGTCCATCGTCTGGAAGATCTCCAGTTCAGTTTCGCCGAGGCCGAGCATGATGCCGCTTTTCGTGACGCTGTCGGGCGCGATCTCTTTCATCCGTTGCAGCACCTGGAGCGACAGCCGGTATTTTGCCCGCGAGCGCACCAGCGGCGTGAGCCGCTCAACCGTCTCCACGTTGTGATTGAAGACGTCCGGCCTCGCCGCCGCGATCATCTGCAGACACTCCTCTTTGGCGTGGAAATCGGGCGTCAGCACTTCGATGACTATCCCCGGCTGGGCGGCGCGAATTGCCTCGATCGTCCGGGCGAAATGCCGTGCGCCTCCGTCCTTCAAGTCATCACGCGCGACCGCTGTCACCACGACGTGCTTCAGCTTCATCCGGACCACAGCCTGTGCGACGCGCTCCGGTTCGTCCTCTTCCAACGCAAATGGCTTGGCCGTGGTGACCGCGCAAAAGCCGCAAGCCCGCGTGCAACGTTCGCCCGCGATCATGAAAGTCGCCGTGCCCGCGCTCCAGCATTCCCAGCGGTTCGGGCACTGCGCTTCCTCGCAAACCGTGTGCAGCCGAAGATCGGAGATCAGCGCCTTCGTCGAAAAGAACACCGGATTCGATGGCAGCCGCACCTTGATCCAATCGGGTTTTCGAGACTGGTGAAGGGCGGGATCGATTTTCGCGCAAGACATCGGCCCGGACGGTACTGGCTTCAGATGCGAAATCAATGACCGGCAATTGCTGTGACCACTCCGCCGAAGTCACCCGTTGCGCGCGGCAAAGGCCGCCGCTAGCCTCGCGCACTTTTCGACTCCATGAATCCGGCCTTCCGTCACGTTCACTTCATCGGCATCTGCGGGACTGCAATGGGCGCGGTGGCGGCGGCGATGCGAAACCAGGGCTATACCGTCACCGGTTCGGACGCAGGCATTTACCCGCCCATGTCCACGTTCCTCGAGAGCAAAGGCATCACGCTCAGCGAAGGTTATCGGGCCGAGAATCTGCCGGAAACCGCCGATCTGATCGTGGTCGGCAACGCAATTTCGCGCGGGAATCCTGAGCTGGAGGCGGTTCTGAATCGCAAGCTCTACTACTTGTCCCTGCCGGAGACCCTGAAGCAGTTCTTCTTGCGCGGAAAACACAACCTGGTGGTCACCGGCACGCATGGCAAAACGACCACTACCGCGCTGCTCACCTGGATCATGCAAAGCGCCGGGCTGAATCCCGCTTACATGATCGGCGGCATCGCCAAAAACCTGGGCCAGGGCGCGAGCCTGCATGAATCGAAATACGTCACGATCGAGGGCGACGAATACGACACCGCGTTCTTCGACAAGCGTTCGAAGTTCGTCCACTACCTCCCCGAGTTGGTCATCGTGAACAACATTGAGTTCGATCACGCGGACATCTTCGACAGCCTGGATGCGATCAAGATCAGTTTCCGGCGCCTGCTGAACATCGTGCCGGAAGTCGGCATGGTGCTGATCAACGGCGACGATCCGAACTGTATCGACGTCGCCGAAAATTGCCGCGCACAGCTCCTCGAAGTCGGCTTCTCACCGAATGCCGCACGTCACATTCGCGACGTGAGCTACGATGCGCACGGTTCGGAATTCACGCTGCTCGATACGCGCTTTCGCGTCCCGATGGTCGGCGAGTTCAACGTGCGCAACGCCGCCATGGCGATCAGCGCCGCGCATTTTTACGGCGTCTCGCTGGAAGCTGCCGCCAGGGCGGTTGCGGAGTTCGGTGGCGTAAAGCGCCGGCAGGAAGTGCGCGGGACCGTTCGCGGGATGACCATCATCGACGACTTCGGTCACCATCCCACCGCGATCGCCGCGACGCTCCGGGGGCTCCGGCACCAGTATCCGGGGCAGCGGCTTTGGGCACTCTTCGAGCCGCGTTCCAACACCACGCGCCGCGCGGTTTTCCAACAATCCCTTCCCGAAGCATTGCAGGAAGCGGACGGGGTGATCCTCGCGCAAGTCGCTCGGATCGATCAGATCGATCCGGCGAATCGTCTCGATCCGGAACGAGTGGTCGCGGACATCGTCACCGCGGGACGCGAGGCTTATTACGAGCCCGACGTGGATGCCATCGTGACGCGGCTCAAGCCTTTGGTGCGTGAAGGAGACGTGATTGTGATTCTCAGCAACGGCGGCTTTGGCGGAATCCACGAGCGACTGCTGAAGGAGCTTTAGCCTTCACAGCACGAGCATGCAGTCGCCGTAGCTGTAGAAGCGGTAACGTTCCCGCACCGCTTCGGCGTAGGCCGCCAGCGTGAACTCGCGACCAGCGAGCGCAGCGACCAGCATCAGCAGCGTCGATTGCGGCAGGTGGAAGTTTGTAAGCAGCGCTCCGACGTTCCTGGGCTCGTAGGGCGGATGGATGAAAATGTCAGTCGTGCCGCTTCCCGCCTGCACCGGCCGGCTTTGCGACTCCAGCACGCGGGCCGTCGTGGTGCCGACGGCGAGCACTCGTGCCGCAGCATTGATCTTGGCTGCGGCTTCCGTGCTCACGATGAAACGCTCCGCATGCATCCGATGCGCCCGCAGATCGGCCTCGTGAACACCGCGAAACGTTCCCACTCCGACATGCAACGTGATGAAAGTGTGCGGCACGCGGCTGAGTATTTCCGGCGTGAAATGCAGGCCGGCGGTAGGCGCGGCGACCGCTCCCTGCTCCCGGGCAAACACCGTCTGGTATCGTTCGGCGTCGGACGGTTCGACCGCGCGGCCGAAGTAGGGCGGCAAGGGCAGTTCACCCGCTGCGTCGAGATCGATCTCGCTCGCAAACGCGATCACGCGCTCTCCCTCAGGGAGAATTTCGATCACCGTCCCTGGGACGCCGCGCACCTCGACGACCGCGCCGAGGCGCATCTTGCGTCCCGGCTTCACCAGACATTCCCAAGTGTGCTCCCGGAGGCATTGCAAAAAGAGCAGCTCGATCCGGCGGTCGTCGGAGAACACCCGCGCGGGAATCACTCGGGTGTCGTTCAGCACCACCAGATCGTCCGGTCGGAGATACGAGGGAAAATCGACAAAATGCCGATGCTCGATGCGCTGCTCGGCGCGGTGCAAAACCAGCATCCGCGAATCTTCGCGGCGCGCGAGTGGATAGCGCGCGATCAGGTCATCGGGCAGAACGAAGTCGTAGTCGGCGGTGCGAAAGCTCATGCGTGACGCTTGGGCGCCCATTGCTCGATCAGCGCGGGCGCCGGAGCTGTGGGGCTCACCCCTTCGGCGCGGGTTTGCTGGCGGCGCCGAAGACGCGCATCAGCTCGCAGCGTTGCGCGGATGCCATCACCAGATCAGCAAACCGTCGCCGCAAACGTCGGCCACGCAGCAGGAGGATGAAAATCAGGACTCCATAAAGCGCCCACCAGAACACATCGCGATTGGCCGTGAACGCCCACCGGTAGAGCAGCGCGGTAAGGATCAGGACGTTAATCAGCACCGTGATCGCCACCGGACGAAGTCGTAACCCGACGCGGGTCAGGCATTTTGGACCGCCGTGATACTCGGTGACGCTGCGGAGTTGCACGCTCCAGAAGTGGTTTCCATAGACCTGCAAATCCCAGTTCTTCCAACCTGTGTCGGCCGAGTAACGCCAGCCTTCCGTCTCCAGCGCGTCAAAGATTTCCGTGAGCAGATTCTCGCGTCCTTTGCCCGTCTCGTTCCAGAAGTCGAGCTGCGCGGTGCTGCCGGTGCGGCTTCCGGGCTGTAGCTCCGCCTCCGGCTTCGCGATCACCTCGTTCGGAGTTTGTTTGTACTTCATCCAGGTGAAGTAGCGCGCCCAACCGCGGCCAAGCGGTTGCATGAAGGCGAGAAACGCGACAAGCAGCCGGGCGCGCACCGTGTCGAAGCGCGGCTCGATCCGCGCGTGGATCATGTAGCTGAGCGCGACAAGGAACGTGCCGAGGAACATCAGCAACGGCACCATGCGCAGCTTTTCCAAAGGCCAGCCGAGCACTGCCATAAAGATCGTGAGCACCACCCATTCGATGCTGCTCAAATACGCAGCGAGCTCGCTCTGCGGCGTCGGATAAATCGATTGAAAGAGGCCCTGGCCGAAGACGCCGTGGTAGATGATCGGCTTGTTGAAAAGCCAGGTGAAGCGCGGCGCGCCGTAGATTTGGCCCTTCCACTTCGCCGTG
>JAQGOK010000140.1 GCA_028293645.1 Chthoniobacter sp. | reverse complement strand
CATGGAAATGATGCGGGCCGTGCTCGACACGAACTTCTGGCTCGCGACGCATGTCGTGGTGATCACGCTGGGATATTCCGCGACGTTCGTCGCCGGCTTCCTCGCGCTGCTCTACGTCATGCGCGGTGTTTTCACGAGAACGCTGGATCGCGACACGGCAAAAAGCCTCGCCCGAATGGTGTATGGGATCGTCTGTTTCGCCACGCTCTTCAGCTTCGTCGGCACCGTGCTCGGCGGGATCTGGGCGGATCAAAGCTGGGGCCGTTTCTGGGGCTGGGATCCAAAGGAAAACGGCGCGCTGATCATCGTCCTCTGGAACGCGCTCATCCTGCATGCGCGTTGGGGCGGTTTGGTGAAAGAGCGCGGCCTGATGAACCTCGCGATCTTCGGCAATGTCGTCACTGCCTGGTCGTGGTTCGGGGTGAACATGCTCGGTATCGGTCTGCACAGCTACGGGTTCATGGATGCCGCGTTTTGGTGGCTCGCGGGTTTCGTCGCCAGCCAGTTGCTCATCATGGCGCTCTGCGGCATTCCGCAGCGGTTTTGGCGGAGCTTTAGCGGGCAGTCCGTAGCGATTGACCGCACTCCGCAGGCGGCTTGAAGTGGGCGATCGCCTATCCCACCGCAGAGGGCGCAAAGACGGCGGAGCTCCGCAGAGGCGGGTGTTTTAGTAAGAATCCTCCGCGGATCTCTGCGTCTCCGCGCCCTCTGCGGTTAAGCATCGCCGACGCGGCGTTTTTCCGGTAAAAGGTGCCTTCCATTCTCCGAATCGAACCAAGCTTATGACCGATCCACTTCGTGACGAAGCGCTGACCACGCTCGCATTTGAAATCTCACCCGACGCATCGCCCACCGATCCGGCGGCCAATCCCTTCAAGCTGGTCGTTGATCCAGTGATGCGCCTGAAGCTGCGGCGCGCCCTTTTCGACCTCATCGAAAGCCACGATCAGGAACTCGCGCGTTACGTCGGCGAAGGCAGCCTCGCACTCGAAAGCTACAAGGAATACATCGAGCTTTTCGCGCACAGTTTGAAACAGACCATGGGCACCCGCGAAGGAATCGCCTACCTGCTGCAGGCGTGCGGGTTTGAGCTGAACAAGGACGAGATCAATCTCACCCCGGAAACGCGCTGGAAGGTGCGCCGCTAACTTCCTCCGACCTATGCTCATCTCCGAACGCATGCTCGGCGCGCTGAACGAACAGATCGGCCACGAATACAGCGCCTCCCTGCAGTACACCGCGATCGCGGCCTACTTCGATTGCGAGACGCTGCCGTTGCTCTCGTCACACTTCTTCGACCAGGCGGAGGAGGAAAAGGAACACGCGCACAAGATCATCAAGTTCGTGCTCGATACCGGCGGCAAGGTGGCGATCCCGGCGATCCCGGCGATCCCGGCGCCGCAGAATACGTTTCAGTTTACCGAGGAAGCGGTGGGGCTTTCTCTCGCGCAGGAAAAGAAAGTGTCCGCGCAGATCAACGCGCTGGTGCACATCGCGAAGGACGAGAACGATTACACGACCGAGCAGTTCCTCCAGTGGTTCGTGCAGGAACAACTCGAAGAAGTTTCCTCAATGGAGGACCTGCTCTCGATCGTGCAGCGCGCGGGCGAAGGGAACCTGCTCCGCGTTGAGGAATACCTCGCCCGCAAAGGCGGCAAGGGCGCGGGCTTCAAAAACCTCGGAGGCGAAGACTGACGCGATGAGCGAAGGCGGCTACATCCCACTTTCCCGCGAGGTTGACGCGGTCCAAATCCCGAGCGGCAACCGGTTGACCCTCCCTGCGGAGACCGCGGTGCTGATCACGCAATCACTCGGCGGCAGCTTCACCGTCCATGTCGCGCATCAAGCCGGGCTCTTCCGGATCGCCGGTAGTGATGCCGACGCGCTCGGGCGCGAAGTCGCGGATCAAAGCACCGGGACGGAGGGTCCATTCGACATCGAGAAAGTCTGGGACCAGTTGCGCAACTGCTACGACCCGGAGATCCCGGTGAACATTGTCGATCTCGGCCTGATCTACGCCCTCGACACGAGCGACGAAGAGAAGGGCAAACGCATCAGCATGAAGATGACTCTCACCGCGCCCGGTTGCGGCATGGGCCCTTCGCTCGCCGCCGATGCCGAGCAGCGCATGCTCACCGTCGCCGGCGTGAGCAGCGCAAACGTGGAGCTCGTTTGGGACCCACCGTGGTCACCCGAACGCATCTCACCCGCGGGGCGGGAGAAGCTCGGGATGGAGTAACTCCCTTTGACTTTCGCACTGCTGGACAGTATCCCGTCCAGCATGGACGCCATCAGCTATACCGCCGCGCGGGAGAACCTCGCTTCGACGATGGACCGGGTTTGTGAAGATCATGCCCCGGTGATCATCACCCGCAACCGCGATCAGGCCGTAGTCATGCTGTCGTTGGAAGATTACGAATCACTGGAAGAAACCGCATACCTGATGCGCAGTCCTGCAAATGCGCGGCGGTTGCTCGAAGCGATTCACGCGCTCGAGACCGGTGAAGGAAAGGTGCGGAAGGTGAATCTCGACGTGTGAACCTCACGTTCGCGCCGCAAGCGTGGGAGGATTACACATTCTGGCAGGCGAACGATCCGAAGAAGGTTTCCCGCATCAACGAGTTGCTGAAGGATATCGCGCGAACGCCGCACTCAGGCATCGGAAAGCCCGAGCCGCTGAAACACGCCTTTCGAGGATATTGGTCCCGTCGAATTGATTCCGAGCATCGTCTTGTCTATCGGACGGTGGCCGATGGGATCCTCATCGCACAGCTGCGGTATCACTACAGTTCGTAGGCCTCTCTCTGCGGAACCACGCAAAGCCGCGTTTTTCCTCCGCAAGCGGCGCGCGGGAAGCTACAGACGCTTTCCCTTTCCATGATCCGCACTGCATTCGTCCTTGGCGCTGGACTCGGCACGCGTTTGAAAACGCTGACTGCACGCCGGCCCAAGCCGCTCATCCCGGTGATCAATCGGCCGCTGATCACGTATGCGTTTGAGCACCTGCGCGATGTCGGCGTGCAGCGGTTCGTGGTGAACACGCATTGGCGGGCGGAGGCTTACGATTCCGCGTTTCCCAGCGGCCATTA
>JAQGOK010000092.1 GCA_028293645.1 Chthoniobacter sp. | reverse complement strand
CGCCTTCATAAGCGGCGACTGCGTTGGTATTCACCATCACGAGTCGTTCGATCCAGTTCTTGTCGAACTTCGCACCCCAGAGCGGCGCAAATTCCTCCGCCAGTCTCGCCGGGAACATCGGCGCGAGATTCACGCCTTTGCGGCTCGCGAGCTCTGCGACGCGGGCGTTTTCCTCGACCTGCGCTTTGGCCATGGTTTCGCTCACCGACTTGATCTCCTCGGAGCTGGCTTTCGATTTGGCGAGGTTGGTCAGCGCTAGTTGTTGCGCGCCCGCCTCGTTGGCGGCGTGGAAGAACTGAAGCTCCCGTCCGCCCAGCTCGGTGCTGATCAGCGGCGGTCTCTGGCCGTCTTCGATGACCGCTTCCGGCGCCGCGGGAAGCTGGATGATTGAGGGATACTTCGACGGAACCGTTCTGGCCGACTGCTTCTTGCGGGGGGATGTCTTTTTCGTCTTCTCCGCACCGAATGCAGGCATGGCGAGGCAGGCGAGAAGCAGCAGGCAGACGGTTTTCATGAGATTCATTCGGCGAGTTTGCGCAGCAAAATCTCGTTCACCACGGCAGCGTTCGCCTTGCCCTGCGAGAGCTTCATTACCTGCCCTTTGATCGCGTTGATCGCCTGCGTTTTGCCGGCCTTGAATTCCGCCACGGCCTTTGGGCTGGCCGCGATCGCCTGATCGCACAGCTCCTCGATGGCGCCGACATCGCTCTCCTGTCTTAGCCCTTTCTCTTCGACGATCACCGCCGCGCCGCGGCCGCTCGCAAACATCTCCGCGAACACTTCCTTGCCCTGCTTGCCGTTGATCGCGCCGCTGTCGATCAAGTTCACCAGTTCGTCGAGTTGCGACGGCGAAATCGGGCAATTGGCGATCGTCTTATCGGCGGCTGCGAGCGCGCTCAGCAAATCGTTCAGCAGCCAGTTCGCGACGGACTTCGGCTTCTTCGCGCCCGCTGCCGCTTCTTCAAAGTAGCGCGCCAGCGCACGGTCGCTTGCCAGCACGCTCGCGTCGTAATCCGTCACGCCATACTGCGTCACAAACCGTGCACGCTTCTCCGCGGGCAGCTCCGGCCGGCGTGCGCGCACTTCGTCGATGAACGCGCTCGTCCGTACTGGCAGCAGATCCGGATCGGGAAAGTAGCGGTAATCCTGCGAGCTCTCCTTCTTCCGCATCAGGAAGGTTTGCCCAGCGTCGTCGTCCCAACGGCGCGTTGATTGCACCTGCGCTTCGCCGCGCGCGAGTTCCGCGGTTTGCCGCTCGATCTCGTAGGCGAGCGCGCGCCGCACGGCGCTGATCGAGTTCATGTTCTTGATCTCGATCTTGGTGCCAAATTCCGTCTGACCTTCCGGCCGCACCGAAACGTTGCAGTCGCAACGGAGCTGCCCCTTTTCCATGTCCGCGTCGCTCACGTCGCCATAGATCAGGATCTGCTGGAGCGCGGTGAGATACGCGAAGGCTTCCTCGGGTGAGTCGATCTCCGGCTCGCTGACGATCTCCATCAGCGGCGTTCCGGCGCGATTGAAATCGATGCCGCTGCTCGCCTCAAAGTGCGTGCTCTTGGCCACATCTTCTTCCAGATGAATCCGCGTGAGGCCCACCTTCTTGTCGGGCGCGGCGATGCTCTTTTGCGCGTCCTTCGGATAAGCCAGATCGTGCAACGGAACCGCGCCGCCCGCGCAGATCGGCTGATCGTATTGCGTGATCTGGTAATTTTTTGGCATGTCCGGATAGAAGTAATTCTTCCGGTCAAACTTGCAGACCTCCGGGATCTCGCAGCCGAGCATCAGTCCGGCGAGTGCGGTCATCTTCAGCGCTTCCTCGTTCATCACCGGCAGGGCTCCGGGGAAGCCGAGACAGACCGGGCACGTTTGCGTGTTGGGCTCGGCGCCAAAGCCGACGGGACACGCACAGAACATTTTGCTGCGCGTCTTGAGCTGGACGTGCACTTCGAGGCCGATGGTCGGGATGTAACGCATGACGCAGAGAAAACCTAACGCGCGGCGCGGGACGGGCCGTTGTCCGTTTTGCGCAGGGCGTAATCAAGCGCTTTCTGGAGTTCCAGATTGTGCATCAGCTCGACCAGCTCCGGGTCGCCGGCCGTTTGCATGAGAAGACGGCTGCTCAGGAGGGCGACGTAATCGTGCTCCGTCGCGGCGCGCGCGATCTCCGGATCGTTGAGCAAGGCCAGCATCTTGGGATGTTCCAGCAGGGGCCGGACGCCGGGGTATTCGGAGAAGCGCTCGACGGACTTGGCGTCACCGGCCATCGTGCCGACTTTCTCGAGCGTCCCGTAGAATTCCTCCGAAACGGGATCGACCTTCTCAACTGCCACGGCAGCCGGGCTGTCCGTAAGTGATCGTTTCAACTGAGCGAGTCCGCGCAGAAGGGGCGGCGTCTCTTTGCGCTGCGGTCCATTCGCGTCCGCGGTCACCTGAGCCTCCGCGACGGTGCCGAGCAGGCGAATGCCAATCAGTGCGATGACCACGAGCACGACACCATACAGCGCGCCGACCGCTGCACCCAGGAGGCCGAAACCAAACCGGACCACGCCGACGCTTTGATGCGCGGTCTTTTTGAAAAGGATCGCGCTGAGCAGCGTGCCGACAAGGAACACGGACCCTGCAATGATCAAGCCACCGATGATCGACAGCACCAGCTCAGGATACGGCAGCCATGTCCGCAGGATCGGCGCGGCGGCGCGTCCTCCGAGGAAGCCCGCCACGTACGCGGCGACGATCGTCAGCAAAGCAGCCGTCTGCCGCACGACGCCGAGCCGCCAGCCGTGCCACATTTTGAACAGCACGAGCAGCACTGCGCCCGCATAGAACAGCATCTGCCAGGATTCATCAGCGTCAGACATTCGCGCAGTTCTCCCACAGCGCGTGCAGCGGCGCAATGCGTGCATTGCGCTTGCGATGACGCCGCGCCGCTCCATTTTCCCGCTCGCGCATGCCCACCTTCACCAACATCGCCGTCTATCGCTTTGCGCATTTGAGCGAGCTCAAGCCGTTGCGCGAAAGCCTGCTGGCGCAATGCAAGGCGGCCGATTTGCGCGGCACGATCCTGCTCAGTCCGGAAGGCGTGAACTTGTGCGTCGCTGGTTTCCGCGCGGAGATCGATCGGCTGCTCGAGACGTTGCGAGCCGTCCCGGGTCTTGCGGAGCTTGCGCCGAAGTTCAGCGAAAGCACGCACCAGCCCTTCAATCGCATGCTGGTGAAGATCAAACGCGAGATCATCGCGTTCGGCGTGGAGGGGATCGATCCGGCGAACCATCCATCGCCGAAGCTTGCGCCGGCCGCGCTCAAGCAGTGGCTGGATGAAGGCCGGCCCGTGACGCTGCTCGATACGCGGAATGAGTACGAGGTAAAGCTCGGCACATTCAAGGGCGCCCGCACGCTGGGCATCGGCCACTTCCGGCATTTTCCAGACGCCGTCGCGCAACTCGAACCGGAGCTGCGCCAAACGCCGATCGTCATGTTCTGCACGGGCGGCATCCGCTGCGAGAAGGCGGGACCTTTCATGGAACGCGCCGGCTTCGAACAGATCTATCAGCTCGACGGCGGCATCCTGCGTTACTTCGAGGAATGCGGCGGCGCGCACTACGAAGGGGAATGCTTCGTCTTTGACCGGCGTGTCGGCGTCGATCCGGCTCTGCGCGAAACGGCTTCGCAGCAATGCTTCGTTTGCCGTGCGCCGCTCACGGCCGCGGACCTGAGCGATGCGCGCTACGTGGCGGACAAGAGCTGCCCGTACTGCTTTCGGGACGAGCAAGGCCAGAGCGCTCCAGGACCTTGATCGTTCCACCGGGTGGCAGCCGGATCATCATCGACCGGCGATTCATGCAGCCGTTGGGCCGCTAAACTGCTGAACCCGGCGCTACTAATTATCTCTCACCTAATATGAAACTTACCATCCGCCCATTGAGCGTCTGCATCGCTCTCGCCGCCACTTTGATCGTCAGTCCCTTTGCGGACGCGCAATCCGTCACTACCACCACCGCCACCACAACGGCGGGGACGGTCTCCGAGCTCAGCCCGGACACGTTGGTTATTCGGAGCGAAACCGACGCGGCGCCAGTCCGCTACAGCTACAGCCAGTCCACCACGTATGTGGATGAAACCGGCGCACCGGTCAGCCGCGAGTTGGTCAAATCCGGGCTGCCCGTCACGGTCCACTACGTTCGCGACGGCGAGCGCATGATTGCGAATCGCGTCGTCGTCCGCCGGCAAACCACCACGACCAGCGCCGTGGCGCCCGCGCCGACCGTGATTGAGCGCAACACGACGATCACGCCGCCGCCAGTGGTTGTGGAGAAGCCAGTCGTCGTCGAGAAGCGCGTGCCCGTTTACATCGAAAAGCCCCCGGTAGTCGTGGAGAAGCCGGTCGTCGTCGAGCGGCGCGTCGCGCCCGCGCCAGCTCCAGTGGTCGAGCAACGGACCACCACGACCACCACCACCACGAAGAAGAAGGACTAAGCTCCGCAGTTTCAAAAGGCCCGCAGGCGAATCGCCTGCGGGCCTTTTTGTTTGTCCCCAGGCTTCGGTTGGAATCCTCGATTCGTGCCTGCCGGGCTTAGAGCGGTTCATGCACTCATGGGCGCCAACGCCGAGGGCGTTGCATCAACCAGCCCAGGGTTGGCGCGACGCAGGAGTGCTTACCCCGGGGTTCTCCCCGAAGAGTGCCAACCCCACAGGGGTTGCATCGAACGATCCCGTCCAGAGATGGAACCCCTGCAGGGGTTGACCGCTTTTCGCACGGTGTTCCCAGGATAGCTCGTCCCTTGCAACCCTGGGCTAAAGGACGCGAACGCCTTCGGCGTTCCCGTCTCGAAGTTCATGACAGGCTCTAGAAAGCCTATGGGGCGGCCACTTTGCTCTCGCGAGCACAAGCCGGGATGTGCGGTTCACGCTCGCCGGCACCACCATCCGCACTTTGTGTGGACGGAACGGCACAGGCACCGACCTCGGCGTCCGTTTTCGGGCAGTCGGCTTCGAGCAGCGCTTGATTGATCGTGAACGCAGCCTGGGTTCCATCCGCTGCCGCCATGATCACGAGTTGCAATCCGCGGCTCGTGTTCCCCGCGACAAAGACGCCCGGAACATTGGTCGAAGCGCACTCTTTGCAATCCAGTGTCGTGCCGTCCTCGGAAAATTTGCAGCCGAGTTCACGCGCCAGATTGGAGCGCTGGCGTTGTGGCGCCGTGAAGAAAAGCGCGTGACACGAGTAAACCGTATCGTCCCGAAAGCGCACGCCGGTGATCTGCGCGCCTTCCCCTTCCAGCCGTGCGACTGGCGTTTCGATGAGCGGAATCTTCGCCGCTTCCAGTCGGGCGAATTGATCCTTCGGGAAGTCCGCCGGCCCATCCGTGCAGAGCACGAGTTCGCCCGTCCAACCAAGCATCTCAAGGGCAAACTCGACGCCATCGATCCCGCGCCCATAGACCGCGATCGGCTCATCCTGATGTTCCCAACCGTCGCAATACGGGCAGAGATGTACCGACTTTCCCCAGAACTGATGGAAGCCCTCGATCTGCGGAATCTCATCCACGATACCGGTTGCGAGCAAAAGCATGCGGGCGGTGAAGCGCCGGCCGTCCTTTGCGGTGGCGGTAAACTGCCCCTCGCCCCGTTCCACCTTGGTCACCTCCGTGTCGTGAAATTCCACCGCGGGATACGAGCGGATCTGCTCGCGAGCGACGGCGCGGAACTCAGACGGGTGCATTCCGTCACGGGTGATGAATCCGTGCATCGCTGCCGACGTGGAATTACGCGGCTGATTTGAATCGAAGACGAGCACCTTGCGCCGGCACCGGCCAAGCACGAGCGCAGCGCTCAGCCCCGCCGGACCAGCTCCGATGATGATCACGTCATGCACGCGGAGGGATCGCGGCGAAGCGGCCGATCAGCCGTGCAGGACGACCGATCGACACTCAGGGCGAGCCCCGTCTATTCCGTGAAATCCGTGTCCGGCTTGCTCAGATCCAGTTCCTTGATCCAGGCGTTGCGGAAACGCACATCATGACCTTCGCACTGGAGCTTCAACCCGCCGGGCACGTCGGTGATGCCTTTGCCTCCATTGTTCCCGCCATCGAGCCCTGAGTTCGCGCCGCCCCAGACCTGATTGATGGTCTGGTTGTGGTGCACTTTGGTGCCGTTGAAATACATCGTGAGCATCGCCTTTTCGGTCAGCTTCCCATCCTGAAAACGCGCCGCGCGGAAGACGATGTCGTAGGCGTTCCATTGGCCGAGGCCTTTGTAGAGATGGTAAGGCGACTCGGTTTCGTTGATCACCGCGCCCATGCCGTGCTTGGTTTTGTCGCCGTCGAAGATCTGAATTTCGTAGCGGTTTTGCAGATAGACGCCGCTGTTGCCGCGGGCTTTCGGAATCAGAAACTCGATGTGCAGCCGGAAGTCGCGATACGGCTTCTTCGTCACGATGTCGGCCGTGCCATATTTGCCTCCGGCCGCCGCGGGATCGTCGGTCATCAGCACCGTTCCTTTGTCCACCGGATCTTCGACGATCTTCCATTTAATCGGCAGTGCTGAAGCAAAGCGCGGCCCTTCCCAATAGGTCCATTTCTGATCGAGCGTCTCACGGGTGCCATCGATAATCACCTCCGCACCGGGCAGCGGTTTGGCGCCGACGCCGACTTCGGCGCCGAGGTCGGGAAGGAGCACCGCGTTGAAGAAAGCGACGGCAAGAAGCGGACGAGTGAGCGTGTGGATCATAGGGGGTGCAGTGGGAGCGGCCGAACATGGCAGGCGATGCGCCCGGTGCCAATCGCCGCTTTGCTCACGCGAAAGGCGCCAGTGCTATCCGCCCCGCCCGTTGCCAGAGAACGAAGGGAGCGTCCTCTCTTACAAAATCACGCCGACCACCGCGGAAAAGAGGTAACACGCCAGCAACCCTGCGATCATCGACCGGAAACCGAGCCGCGCCAGGTCACCTCGCCGCTCCGGAGCGAGCGCGCCGATGCCGCCGATTTGAATCGCGATGCTGGAGAAATTCGCAAATCCGCAGAGCGCGTAGCTGGTGATGATGATCGACCGTTCATCGAGCCGGCCGGGATGCGCGGTGATGTGCTGCGAAAGGTGCAGGTAACCGATGAACTCATTGAGCACCACGCGTTCGCCAAGCACCTGGCCGATCAAGGCGCAATCCTTGAGCGGGACGCCCATCAGCCATGCGAACGGCGCATTGATCCAGCCGAGCACTTGCTGAAGCGTGATCGGCGATGCGACGTGGAGGAGCTGTTGCGGCCAGATGAAAAGCGCGCCAGCCAGTGCGACGATGGCGACGAATGCGATCAGCATGCCCATGACATTGATCGAGAGCATCACGCCTTCACTCGCGCCACGGCACAGCGCGTCGATGCTGTTCATCGCGGTGCGTTCGACGCCGAAGTGGCAGCGTTCCCCCGTCTCGCTCGGCTCGGTTTCGGGAAACATGACCTTGGCCATCAGCAATCCCGCGGGCGCGCCGAGCACTGAGGCCGTCACGATGTGTCCGGCACTCACGCCTTCCATCCCCGCGTAAACGGCCATCACGCCGGTGGCGATCGTGGACATGCCGGTGGTCATCAGCGCCATGATTTCGCTCTGCGTCATCCGCGCGAGGTAGGGCTTGATCAGCAGCGCGGCCTCGGTCTGCCCGAGGAAAATATTGCTCGCTCCGGCGAGCGCCTCGCTGCCGCTCACGCGCATCGCTTTCTGCATCACCCAAGCCATCGCGGCGACGACGCGCTGCAGCACGCCCCAATGGTAGAGCAGCGACGAAAGCGACGAGATCAGGATGATCGTTGCGGTGATTGAGACGGCGAAGACGAAGCCCTGCGCCGGCCCGAAAGTTCTCCGGAGCGTCTCGCCGTCGCCGAGCGGTCCAAACACCATCTTCGCGCCTTCATTGGCGAAAAGATTGAGCTGATCTGCCGCGCCCTGCGCTCCCGAAAAGAGCTGCGCGCCTACCGGCGTTTTCAGGATGAACAGTGCGAACACGAACTGGAGTCCGATGCCCCAGAGCACCGTGCGCCACGGAAAGCGCCGGCGATTGTTTGAGAGCATCCACGCAAACGCGATGAGCACGACGAGCCCGAGCAGGCTCACGAGGCGAGGGCCGTACTCGGCCTGCGGGTAGGGCATGGGCGGCGACCGTAAGGGCCGATCCACCGTCGGCTCAATGTCCAACTTGCCCCCGGAGCGGAAGGCGCTCAGTCGCCAGTCGGTAATCCTCGCCGTGGTTTCAACTGCGCTCCGCCCATTGCTCCGCTCCGCTCAGGGATGACATACCGTTCCGACTTTGCCCTTTCCCGCTTCGGCACTCCTCGCTAGTTTGTCCACTCCGCTTTTTACCACCCGATCCCATGAGCACTGCCACCGTCGAACCGCCCGTCGCCACGAAACAAAGCCAGCTCGAGCAGCTCAAGCAGTTCACCAAAGTGGTCGCGGATACCGGCGACTTCGAGTCGATGCGCGCCTTCAAACCACAGGACGCCACGACGAATCCATCGCTGATCCTGGCCGCGGCGACGCACGCTTCCTACGGCTCGCTCGTCGAGAAGGTGATCACTGATCGCAAGAACTCGGGCCTCACCGGCGCGAAACAGGTGGACGACGTGATCGACCACATCCTCGTCGCGTTCGGCCTGGAGATCTTGAAGATCGTCCCCGGCCGCGTTTCCACGGAAACAGACGCGCGGCTCTCGTTCGACCGGGAAGGCACGCTCGCCAAAGCGCGGCAGTTGATCGCGCTTTATGAATCTGCGGGCATCGATCGCGCTCGGGTGTTGATCAAAATCGCGTCCACCTGGGAAGGGATCAAAGCCGCTGAAGAGCTCGCGAAAGAAGGCATTCGCTGCAACCTCACGTTGCTGTTCTCGATGGCGCAGGCGATCGCATGCGCGGAGGCGAAGGTGCAACTTATCTCGCCGTTCGTAGGTCGCATTCTCGATTGGTACAAGGCTTCGACGAAGAAAGACTATGCCCCGACGGAAGACCCTGGCGTGCAGTCGGTGACCGAGATCTACAACTACTACAAGAAGTTCGGTTACACGACGGAAGTGATGGGTGCGAGCTTCCGCAACAAAGGCGAAATCACCGAACTTGCTGGCTGCGATTTGCTGACCATCAGCCCAAATCTGCTAGCCGAACTCGCCGCCTCGGACGAGCCGATCGAGAAGAAACTCGACGCGTCCAAAGCGCGCAACTTGGACCTCGAAAAAATCCAGCTCGACGAGAAAACCTTCCGCTTCCAGCTCAACGAAGACGCGATGGCGACGGAAAAGACCGCAGAGGGAATCCGCAAATTCGCGGCCGACATCGTGAAGCTGGAAAGCGTGATCGCGGCGAAGCTGTAAGCGCTCGCGAGAGCGTCCTCAGGAGTGCCGCAAAAACGCTTCCGGCGTCAGATCGATCTCCTTGATGATCTGACGGAGTAGAACAGGAGAACATCTCTTCCGGCGTGATTCGAAACGGTGGTGCCGCGCCCATCAGGATGCCGAAACTGCATGTGAGGGCCACGGCTGCCGGACGAGGACAAAACCTAGCTCTTCCAGCGCCCAGGCCGATCTCGCGCGCCTTTAGAACCGGAGCTTGGGCATGCGCTAGGCCGTGACCGTGATCCGCTGCGTGCCGATAAACTCCGTCTCCAGCGCAGGCGCGCCGTCCTCCAGCAGCATCTCTATCACTTTGCGGAGATTCCGCTGCAGTTCATCGAGCGACTCGCCTTGCGAGTGAGTGCCGGTCAAGCCCGGCACATACCCGACGTAAAGCCCCGTATCCGGGCAGCGCTCGATCACTGCGGTGAAAGCTCGCATGGCTGCGAAGCTGGCCGATGGCGCAGGCGAGTCAAAGCAGCCGTCTCATGAGAAAAACTGAATGCCGCTTCACCGGCATACCCGCTGAATGGCTTACCGATACGCCAGCGTCTCTTTGTGAATCTTTGGCGCGAGTTCCTTTACGAAGGCTTCCAGCAAGGCATCCGTGCCGCGTTCATCACGGCCGAACTTGGAGTGGTTCTTCGTGATGTCCGAATTGATCATGATCATGCCCCAACGCTGGACCATGCCGCTCATCAGGC